>JBFHON010000112.1:0-8852 GCA_041593295.1 Oceanococcaceae bacterium
CCCGCATGTGATCCGGGCTGAGCAGATCGGACACCCGGCTGAAGTGCACGCTGAGCGTCAGAATCATCGGCGTCGGTTGCGGGCACTGGTAGGTCAGGTCATAGCCAATTTGGATTTGCATGTCTGACTCCTGTCAGAGGACAAGTTTGTGCGGGTTTGCCGCCACGGCAAGCGGCTGCGGGGCCACGCGCTGCAGGCAGTGCTGCAGGCTGCGAATGATCGCCATGCGCAGGGCTTGCGCCACGGCAACCGGGCCCGCGGCCCGCGCCTGATTGAGCTCCAGTTCCACGCCGATGTACTGCGAAGGCGAAAAACACTGCCGGAAGTAGCGGGTCAGCCCGTCTCCGCGGCCGGCGTAGGGGTAGTTCCGGCGTACCCGCAAGGTCGGCGCGGACTGCGTGAGCCGCTGCTTCCAGACCTGACAGAGCGCTTTCTCGCCCGCACGCGCCGGGTCATACAGCAGTCCAACATCGGCATTGCGCACCTGGCCCGATAGCTCGGGGGTGAAGCTGTGCACCGACAGATGCAGGACCCGGGAGCAGCGCGCGATTCCCTGCCGGACCCGATCCTCCAGTTCATTTCGGTAGGGGTAGTAGTGGTGCTCCAGGATCTCCTGCCGAACTGCGGCCGGCGCGGACCGCACCGCATCCAGGTGCAGGCGGGGATGATGCGCCGAGCGATTCAGGTCAACCAGCAGCCGGCTGGTGGTCGCCGCCACCAGCGGCACCTGGAAACAGGCTGCGAGCTCACGCGCCATGACCAGCGCGCCGGGGTCGTACCCGCGGTGGGTACGCAACAAGGCCTGGTGCGCCGCGAACAGGGGCTGGTATGTCTCCGGGATCCGGTTACCGCCATGTTCGCAGCTGATGACCAGCGCCACCTGTCCGGCATCCGCCGTTGCGGCGGCCCCGGATGATCCGGTGGCAATCCGTACCGATTGAGGGAGCAACAACACTGCGACATGATCTCCAGTGAAGGGAGCCGATGGCTCCGGTTGCCGGGCCGGCACCTGCAGGAGCCCCACTCTACGCCCCTTCCGCGCACAACGGTGAACAATGACGCCACCCCGGAGCAAGCCGGGCGCCTGCGACCTCGCGCCTGCCCGGACACACGCATACATAGCTAAAAACTAACGAATAATTAATTATTGATTTTCCCCAGCTATCGCCTGAGCGCCCATACTGCATCCACTGGCAGCGTCCTGCCTCGCCCTTTTCGCAAGCACCTACAGGAGATGCTCATGACTACAGACACCCCCGCCACCGCCGGAAAATGCCCGGTGATGCATGGCGCCAACACCGCCACGGGTTCCGCCAACACGGCCTGGTGGCCCAATGCGCTCAACCTCGACATCCTCCATCAGCACGACAGCAAGACCAATCCGCTGGGTGACTTTGATTACCGCGAAGCGGTCAAGACACTGGATGTGGCCGCGCTGAAGCAGGACCTGACCGAACTCATGACCAGCAGCCAGGCCTGGTGGCCGGCGGACTGGGGGCACTACGGCGGCCTGATGATCCGCATGGCCTGGCATGCCGCCGGCTCGTACCGCACGGCCGATGGCCGCGGTGGCGCAGGCACCGGCAACCAGCGTTTTGCGCCGCTGAACTCGTGGCCGGACAACGCCAACCTGGACAAAGCCCGGCGCCTGCTGTGGCCGGTCAAGAAGAAATACGGCAACAAGATCAGCTGGGCCGACCTGATCATTCTGGCCGGCAATGTGGCCTATGAATCGATGGGCCTGAAGACCTTCGGCTTTGCCTTTGGTCGCGAGGACATCTGGCACCCGGAACAGGACATCTACTGGGGCTCCGAAAAGGAATGGCTGGCCCCTACCGGCAGCGAAGGCAGCCGCTACTCCGGTGAACGCGACCTGGAAAACCCGCTCGCGGCCGTGATGATGGGGCTGATCTACGTGAACCCCGAAGGTGTGGACGGCAAACCCGACCCGCTGAAGACCGCCCAGGATGTACGCGTCACCTTCGCCCGCATGGCCATGAACGACGAGGAAACCGTCGCCCTCACCGCCGGCGGCCACACGGTCGGCAAGGCCCATGGCAATGGCGACGCCAGTCAGCTCGGCCCCGAGCCGGAAGCGGCCGACGTGCACGAGCAGGGCCTGGGCTGGAACAACCAATCCGCGCGCGGTATCGGTCGCAACACCGTGACCAGTGGCATTGAGGGAGCCTGGACCACCAACCCCACCCAGTGGGACAACGGCTATTTCGATCTGCTGCTCAAGTACGACTGGGAGCTGAAGAAGAGCCCGGCCGGCGCCTGGCAGTGGGAACCCGTTGGCATAGCCGAAGAGGACAAGCCTGTGGACGTGGAGGACCCCTCCATTCGCTACAACCCGATCATGACCGATGCCGACATGGCCATGAAAATGGACCCGGAATACCGCAAGATCGTCGAACGCTTCGCGGCGGACCCGGCCTACTTTTCGGAAACCTTCGCCCGCGCCTGGTTCAAGCTGACCCACCGCGACCTGGGACCGAAAAGCCGTTACATCGGCCCCGAAGTACCCGCTGAAGACCTGATCTGGCAGGATCCGACACCTGCCGGCAACCGGGATTACGACGTCGACGCGGTCAAGACCCGCATCGCCGCCAGCGGGCTCTCCATCAGCGAGATGGTCAGCACCGCCTGGGACAGCGCCCGCACCTTCCGCGGATCGGACATGCGCGGCGGCGCCAACGGCGCCCGCATTCGCCTGGCCCCGCAAAAGGACTGGGAAGGCAATGAACCCGCCCGCCTGAGCAAGGTCCTGGGCGTGCTCGAAGGCATCGCTGCAGCGACCGGCGCCAGCGTGGCCGATGTCATCGTGCTGGCCGGCAACGTCGGTGTGGAGCAGGCTGCGAAAGCGGCCGGCTTCGACATCACCGTGCCCTTCACACCGGGCCGGGGCGACGCCACCGCCGAGCAGACCGATGTCGAATCCTTCGCGGTACTGGAACCCGTCCACGACGGCTATCGCAACTGGCTGAAGCAGGACTATGCGGTCAGCGCCGAAGAAATGATGCTGGACCGCACCCAGCTGCTCGGATTGACCGCGCCGGAAATGACCGTGCTGGTCGGCGGCATGCGGGTACTCGGCACCAACCATGGCGACACCGCGCATGGCGTGTTTACCGATCGTGTCGGCGTGCTCAGCAATGACTTCTTCGTCAACCTGACCGACATGGCCTACAGCTGGAAGCCGGCGGGCCGGAACCTCTACGAGATCCGCGACCGCGTCAGTGGCGAGGTGAAGTGGACCGCCACCCGCGTGGACCTGGTCTTCGGCTCCAATTCCATCCTGCGTGCCTACGCCGAGGTGTACGCCCAGGACGACAACCGGCAGAAGTTCGTCAACGACTTCGTGGCGGCCTGGACCAAGGTGATGAACGCCGACCGTTTCGACCTGGCCTGAGTAAAGACAAAGCCCCCACACCGCGGTGCGCGGTGTGGGGGCTTTTTCGTGCCCGGCTGAACCGGGCCCGCAGGGTTGCTAGCGGTCGCGTACCGGGTACTGGAATGCTGCTGCCTGGGTGCCGGTTGCCGAATTCGCTGGCGGCGCAGGCAGCAATTCGCCACCCACCACCATGCGCCCGCTGGCATCCACGTAGGTCAGCCAGGACAGGGTCTTCTGCTTGCCCTCACCGGGCGCACGGTAATCACAGACACCATTCGGGAAGGCCTCGGCCAGCTGTGCCCACTGGTCATCGGTGAACGGGACCGGACCGTAGTCATCGTCCCGGTTCAGCGGCCGCAGCGCGCAGTCGAAATTATCGGCCGTGGCGGTGTCACCGGCCACCGTCCGCGGCGTTCCGTAGGCGTACAGCGGCTGCACCAGGTCAATGCACTCCTGGCCCAGGATACGGCGCCCATCAGCCAGCGCACAGGAGTCCTGCACCGTGGCCGGGCGGTTGCGGGAGATCTTGTCCGGCAGCGGCGTGTCGGACAGGTCGGCCTCGACATTGGCCAGCCACTCGTCCATCGCATCCAGCCCCCGGTACACATACTGCAGGTCACCCAGCAGTGGCGTCGGGCCCGCCCACATCACATGGTTGCGCGCACTGCCGTGCTCGCGCTCGATCCGCCAGCGCACCCACCACGCATGCACCGAATCGTGGGCAATACCCGGGTCCGGACCGACAAAATTGATGATGGCGACCGTATCCAGGTTGTTGGCCATGTTGATCATGCCACTGCGGTAGGCATTTTCGACCGCCGGATGATCCGCCTCGGTGCGTGCGGCCTGAGGCTGGATATCCACGTCCAGGCCACCAATCTTCACGTTCAGATCGACAAACATGGCCGGGGTGATCAGGCCTGCACGCAACGCGTTCAGCCCGTATTGCACACCGGTGTTACCCAGCGGAATCCCGGTAAAGCCGTAGCCGACCTGTTTTTCCACCTCGGACCACACCTCCGGCGAACGCTGACCAAGGATGTGCGGAATCCATTCGATGATGCCGCAGCGCTGTCCGGTCGGGTTGTTGACCGGGTCATAGGAATCATCGCCAAAGCAGGTGCCGGTGACCTGGGTCGCCGCCTTGAACAGGCCTTCATCCGCAGCGACCGCGTTGACGTGCGTCAGGTGGCCTTCAACCGGCCCCCACAGGGCCGGGTTCCAGACCACGCCAGGCGCCCAGCGGGTCGGGTCCTCGAAATACTTGCGCATCAGGTGCAGGTCGGCGAATTGCAGACCGGCCGACAGCGAGTCGGGGTAGGCGCACATCGTCAGCAGACCCTGGTACAGGCCCGGGTAGGCATTGGCAATGGTGACCTGGGCAATCGAGCCGCCCGAGCAGCCGGTGCCGATGGTATAGCGCAGCGGCCCGTACTGCTCCACGAAGCGCTCCTTGGCCATCATGATGGACTCGGCATTCAGCGCCACGTCGCAGTTGTGCCCGGTATTGGCCAGCGCGGTGGACATCACCGCATAACCCTTGCCCAGGGCGTAGACATAACTGGGCAGCAGCGCCGGCACATCCCCGAAGGTCCCGGAGTAGTCATCCAGCGGTGCGTTGCCCGGGGTGTACTTGGCCCCGCAGTTGCCGCCATGGGTGACCAGCATCTTGCCATTCCACTGCGGCTGCGGCGCCCACGGCTCCCAGGGAGCATCCGGGTCGAACAGGGTCAGGATCTTGTACTGGTCACGGTCCTGGTAACCCAGTTCCTGACGAATGATGAAGGGCACGGTTTCACCGGTCTGCGTGGTCGTCATGGCCACATCATCGGGCGGGTTTTCCGGGTCATACGGCAACAGCTCGGTGCCCACCGTCACCACCGGGGTTTCCCCCAGGGGGTCGGTCACCGTCGTGGGCCGGTACAGATAGGTGTAGACCGGTGGCTGATTGCAATGCATGTCGGTCGCGCTGTCCTGACAGCGGATCCGCTTGATTTCAGGACGCGAGAAAATCGGCCCCTCGTTCGGGTAGTTGCGGATGGTCATGCGCGACTCGGCGCCGCCGGCACTGGCGACCAGGCTGTTGTCGCCATTCTGCAGCGTGGTCACACGGCCCATCACCCGGCCGTTTTCGCGAAGCTGGAAGGCGCTGCTGACATCGTCGCCGTTCAGACTGACACGCAGCGCGTCAGCAGATTGCATCTCCGGCAGCCGGATTTCGATCAGGGCATCGCCCCCACTGATCATGTCCGCCCGGTTGGAAAGCACCTCGATCACCGGTGCCGCAGCACTGTCGGCGCGGGAAGCCAGCGAGTCCACCCGACCTCCGTCACCGCAGCCCGCAAGCAACAGGCCACCAAGAATCCAGAGAGCCGCGTGCGCGGTCCGACGTGTATCTACCAGCATTTTTGTCTCCTGTACGAGCATCCGTGCGCGAATCCGCAGGCTGAGCCACTCGAGCTGTCGGGGTTCATCCCCGTGTAGGGCGCGAAGGATAGCGCATTGCCCCAGCGCCCCGAAGACCATGCTGAGTAATTACGACGCGCCGCGCTGGCGCGTGTTTGCCCGGTTTTGGCAGCCCTCAAGCGGACCGCATCGAGGCGGGGCATACCGGCGCCTGCAAGCCGCGAAAACGCGGCCCGGGACCGAGTCGACAGGCCTCCGGCCCATCGACTCGACCCGGTACTCACTCAGCCGCGCATGCCTGCCATCACGCGCCGGCGCAGACCCAGCAGCAGCAAGGATGCGACCAGCAGTGGCCCCAGCGCACCACCGGCGACGGTACCAGCTTCCACGGTCGCCCGCGGCTGCTTTTCCTCCGCAGCGGCGGGGTCCGGCGCAAACGGTGGCGGCAGGTCAATGCCCAGCGGAGCAGCCATGATGTAACCGCAGGAGGCGAGCTGTGTATTCAGATAACCCAGATCATCGGCACTGAAACCCAGATCGGAAGCGGCCTGCCAGATCGCGTTGGCAGCATCGTTCTGGCTGGAAATCATCGTCGTCATGGCCAGGCCTTCGAGCACGATGGTATCGGTGGCCTCGCGACCGAGCTGATCGAAGACCTCCATCATGCAGGTGGAGAAGATCTGGCCGCCCCCGTGAATGGCGGGATACGGCGTGATGCCTGCCGGCCATGGCAGGGCGTAATTGGTCACGCGCCCCGCCCAGCATTCGTTGTGCCCATCCCAGTTGAATACCCAGTGATATTCGTCGGTATCCGGCTGCCAGTGCCCTTTCGAGCGGCTGTAGGAATGCGCCCAGTAGTCGCCAAAGCCTTCGCTGAGCCCGTCAATGATGTTTGACAGGCCGCCAGCGGTCACCCAGTCATGGATGCCGTGACCCAGCTCGTGACGGACCACGTCCGCGTCCTCGGCATCGTCCACGCAGCCTTCACCAAAGACCACAGCGCCACTGCCGGTGCTGTAATACGAGTTGTCATCCCCATCCAGGCCATGGGGGTCGAAGCGCACACCACCCTCGTACTGGTAGGGCCGTAACGGGATGCCGAGCGTGCTGTTGATGTAGCGCATCGATTCGTCGATGTGCCAGAACACGTTGCTGGCCTCGAACCCGTCTTCGCTGCGGTTGAACAGGTAGTCCGGCGTCTTCTGCACGAACGTACCCAGGTATGGAGCCTCCAGATCCACCAGTTCGGCCCAGGAGCTGCTCAATGCCGACAGCGAACCGATCTTGTTCAGTTCAACCAGTTCCTTGGTGTACACCTCGGCGGCGATTTCCGGGTAATCGGCGTCGTCCGCATCGGTGATTGGCTGGCCGTACACGGTCTGCGAGGAGGACAGCGGGTCCGGATCGAAAACCGACGCACTGGCATAAGCGGCACGGTCCCAGACGGCATGCACCCGGCCATCCAGGGCATCAATCAGCACTTCCCAGTCACCACTCGGGGTGGCGGCGATCAGGTTGACCTTCCAGACCCGGTAGCTGGCATCGGCAGCCGGATAGATCACCTCGGTGGCCTCGAGCAGCCGGAAGGGCCCGCTGGCATTCACCCGGGCAATGGCCTTCTCCCGGGCCTGCTCGGCCGTCAGAAATGCCGGGCGCAGGGCGCCCAGCAGGACCGGTGCGGGGTTGGCAGCCAGGTGGGTGACCAGCTCTGCAGGGTTGAGGTGCACAACCACCCGACCGTTGTACACCGGGGTGTCACCGACGTACTGCTCGAAGTGGACGTTCGAGCCCGCCGCAGTGGCGCGCGTCAGCAGGTGACGCAGCTCAACGCCCGTCGGCAGTTGCAGCATCTCACGCTGCTGCGCCAGAAAATGCTCGGCCCGGCTTCGCGCATCGGTGCCCTGCGTCGGCACTGACAGGCGGTAGCGCGTCAGCGGACGCGCACCCGCCCAGCGACCCAGCGCGTCGTATTCGCTGGTCGGGATGTGGGGGAGGATGTAATCGAAATCGGTTTGCGGCGCTTTTTTGGCGACAGCCGCAGGGATGCAAAGGCTCAGGCCACAGGCCACGCCCCATAATAATTTTGTGTTCATAGTTCCAGCTAGCAATACCGGTCGGGAAAGACCGCGAGCGGGACAGCATAAAAAGAAACCGGCCCCTCGTCACCCCGGGCGGCCACGCCCACCCGGGCGTGACCGACCGTGAGCACGGCAGATCAGTCCCCGACCGGCGCGATGCCCACCGGGGGCGAATCCCGCTCCACGTGGACGACCCGCTGCGGGTAGGGAATCGTGATGCCCTCCTCGCGGAACCGGGTCCACACCGTCGACAACACCTGCGAACGCACATCTGCGCGCCCGATGTCGCCGCGCACATGGGTATAGAACTGCATTCTCAGGGTGATGGACGAGTCGGCAAACTCCCAGAGCAACACCTTCGGCCCCGGGTCACTGACCACGGCCGGGTGCTCCTGCAGGATCTGCTTGAGTACGGCGATGGCCTGCACCGGGTCATCGTCGTAGCCGATCCCGACCAGCAACACGGTCCGCATCACGTCATCACCGTGGGTCCAGTTGATGAAGGGCTTGGTGATTACCGAAGAGTTCGGGATGACCACTTCCTGGTTGTCCCAGGTCTTGACGGTCAACGCGCGAATGCCGATGCGGGTGACTTCACCCTCGTACTGATCCACATTGACGATGTCGCGGGTCTTCAGCGGCCGCTCCACCAGCAGCAACACCCCGCTGATGAAATTCACCACGATCTGCTGCAGGCCGAAACCGATACCGATACCCAGCGCGCCGGCAAATACGGTCAGCGCGGTCAGGTCGAGCCCGATGGTTTTCAGGGCCACCATCAGGCCGAACACCACCACCAGATACTGGGTGAAGGTCGACAGGCTGTTGCGGACCCCCGGATCACTGACCTTGGAATAGGCGAAGCGATAGCTGACCTGCTTGCTCCAGTCACCAAACCAGAACACCAGCAGCACGATGATCGCGGCCAGTGTCAGGTCGCCGGCCTTGATCTGCGCCTCACCCACGCTGAACAG
>JBFHON010000113.1:0-8803 GCA_041593295.1 Oceanococcaceae bacterium
CCCGGGCAACACGCCATACATGGGCTACTTCCTTGCGCATGTGATGCAGTTCCAGTTCTACAAGGCGATGTGTGATGCCGCCGGCTACGAAGGCCCACTGCACGCCTGCAGTTTTGCCCGCTCGACGGCGGCTGGCGACAAGATGTGGAAGATGCTTGCTGCAGGTCAGTCACAACCCTGGCCGGATACTCTGGAACTGCTGACCGGGACCCGGGAAATGGACGCCAGTGCTGTCATCGAATACTTCCAGCCCTTGCTGCAGTGGCTGGAGAAGCGTAACGAGACCCGCGCCTGCGGTTGGTAACAACCCGGCCGGCAGTTGCCTGCAACCCACGCTTTACGGAGCGTGGGTTTTTTTATGCCTGTCAGCCGCGTGAGCGACGCGGGGTGAACTCGTACTCGTCATCCATCCAGTCATCTACCGGGCTCATCAGGCGGCGCATTTCGCGTTCTTCACGCGCGCGCTCGACGTCCCGCCAGTTCCGCCGCGAACGCGACGCAAAGCTCAGGCCTGCCGGCTTGTCGGGAGTGTCGGCGGCGTTGATATCGTCAATGTCATCAACGCCGTCAGAGAAATCGAGATCGTCTTCGTATTCGTTTTTTTTGGCCTTGCCGCCCATGCGTTTTCCTCCACGGACAACCGTGCCCAAGTCGGACACAGGCGCAGTATTACCAACTTGTCACAAAAAGCAAGAAAAATTTTCCGGTCTGTTCCTAAGCGGTTGTGGGTGCTAGATTGACAAGCTTTCTTTCCCGCCGCGCGTCCTTCCAGACCAGCAGTGCCGGCGTCAGGAAGAGGGTGATGGGCGTGGCAAAGGCGAGCCCTCCGGCAACCGCGCCGGCGAGTTGAACCCACCACTGGCTGGCCGGCGCGCCGACCGTGATTTCCCGCGAAAACAGGTCGATGTTCAGTTGCAGGACCATCGGCATCAGACCGAGCACGGTGGTGGCCGAGGTCATCAGGACCGGGCGCAGGCGCTGGACGCCCGTCCGCAATGCGGCTTCCATGACGGGCGTCCCGTGCCGCCGCAGGGCGTTGTAGGTGTCGATCAGCACGATGTTGTTGTTGACCACGATGCCGGCCAGGGAGATGACACCGACACCACTCATCACGATCCCGAAGGGCTCGTTCAGCAGCATCAGGCCGGCGAGCACGGCAGCCGTGGAGAACAGCACGGCGGAGAGCACCAGCCCGGCCTGGTAGAAGCTGTTGAACTGGGTGACCAGGATCACCAGCATCACGAACATGGCGGCCAGGAATGCGCGCGAGAGAAAGGCCTGTGACTCCCGTTGCTCCTCGTCTTCACCCCGGAAGACCACGGCGATGCCCGGGGTCTGCAGGGGGCTGTCCTCCAGTGCGGAGCGCAGGGCCTGAATCTGGTTGTCGACCAGCAGCCCTTCGGCAACGTCGGAACTCAGGGTGGCGGTGCGCTGCATGTCCGTGCGGCGGATGGAGCCGACTCGCGGTGCGGGCTGCATGGTGACGAACTGGGATATCGGTACCGGGCCGGCGGCCGTGGCAATGGTCAGGCTGTCCAGCGCGCTCAGGTGACGGTCGCGGGCCAGGAAGCGGATCCGGATGTCGAGTTCATCGTCGCTGTCTTCCGGGCGATACGTGCTCAGCTTCACGCCGTTGGTCACCATCTGCACGGCATTGCCCACGCTGATCACATCGACGCCGTAGCGGGCGGCTTCCAGGCGATCAACCGTCAGCTGCCACTCGATGCCGGGCAGCGGCAGGTTGTCGTCGATGTCGACGAAACCGCCAATCTCCCGCATGCGCCCGCGAATTTCTTCAGCGGCGGCGCGCAGGTTGCGGGTGGATTCGGCCAGGGTTTCGTCCCGCACGACCTGCAGCTCCAGAGAAACCGGCTTGCCACTGGACGGTCCTTCTTCCTGTTCGCGGACCTCCACCTGAATGCCGGCGATGGTGGCCAGGTCGGCACGGATATCGGCCAGGATCTCGCGGGCCGGCCGGCGCTGGTCCCAATCCGTGAACTCGATGGATACGGTGCCGATGACATCGGCTGCGGCGTTGCGTTCGTTGCGTGCGCCGGTCTGCGTGGTGACATGGCGAATACCCGGGCGGCCGAGAATGTGAGACTCGACCTCGCGGACCATGGCATCCCGCTGCGCCAGCGACAGATCTCCACGGGCGCGCACCTGAACCTGCGCATTCTGCGGTTCGACTTCGGGGAAGAACTCCACGCCGGGGCCGACAGCGCCATAGGCGAAGAAGATCAGCACCACGAGCCCGACCGCCGAGGCCAGGGTCTTGCCCGGGTGGGTGCACATCATTTTCAGCCAGCCCAGATAACGGGCGGTGAATCCCTGCAGGTCATCCAGGCTGCCGGTCTCGGCGGCGGTCAGCTGCGCCTGCGCCCTGGCGCTTACCGCGCCGGGGCGCCCGAATACGCTGCCCAGCGTGGGTACGAAGATCAGCGCCATGACCAGCGAGGCGGTCAGGGTTGCGATCAGCGTGATGGGCAGGTATTTCATGAACTCGCCCATGATCCCCGGCCAGAACAGCAGCGGCAGAAAGGCCGCGAGCGTGGTGGCGGTCGAGGCGGTGATTGGCCAGGCCATGCGCTGCGCTGCGACCCGGTAAGCCTCGGAACGGCTGAGCCCCTCGCACAGTTTGCGGTCGGCCAGTTCGACCACCACGATGGCACCGTCGACCAGCATGCCCACGGCAATGATCAGGGCGAACAGGACCACCATGTTGATGGTGAGGCCCATCATCGCGATGACCAGAATCCCGATCAGGAAGGCTCCGGGTATGGACACCGCAACCAGCGTGGCTGAACGGGCGCCGAGAATGCCGACCACCACGATGACCACCAGCAGCACGGCCGTGAGGACGTTGTTCTGCAGGTCACCCAGCATCTGCTTGATGTCTTCGGAGGAATCCTGGGAGAAGCTGGCGGTGACGCCGGCGGGGAATTCCTGCTGTGCCTTGTCAACGACATAGCGCACGCCGGCAATGGTTTCGATGACGTTTTCGCCGACCCGCTTTTTGACTTCCAGGGTGATGGCAGAGTGTCCGTCGGCCCGGGCCACGGTGCTGGCGTCACGGAAACTGCGGCGCACCAGCGCCACATCGCTCATGCGAACGCTGCGGTCGCCGTCAATCAGGACCGGCAGGTTGAACAGGTCCTCGGCCGACTCGATCAGGCCCGGTACCTTGATCGGGAACTGCCCGTCGCCGGTCTCCAGGGTGCCGGCTGCGACCAGCCGGTTGTTGCGCGAAATCAGGTTGAAAATCGTGTTCTGTTCGATGCCGTAGGTTTCCAGCAGCAGCGGGTCAATCAGGATTTCCATCTGCTCGTCACGGGCACCGGCAATCTCGACTTCCAGCACGCCGGGCAGGCTTTCGATGGCATCGCGCAGCCGGCGGGCGATCACGACCAGCGTGCGTTCATCCACCGGGCCTGCCAGCGTGACCAGAATGACCGGGAACATGGCGATGTTGATTTCGTGAACACTGGGCTCGTCGGTGTCGTCCGGCAGCTCCTGTTTGGCCTGGTCCACCTTTTCGCGCACATCCAGCAAGGCCTGGTCGGGGTCGAAACCGGCCTCGAATTCGAGGGTGACCGAGGCCGAGCCCTGGCGGGCGGTCGCGGTCATTTCCTTGATGCCCTCGATGGCGCGCAGCTGCTGTTCCATCGGCCGAACCAGCATGCGCTCGGCATCTTCCGGGCTGATCCCGTCATGGGTCATGGAGACATAGATGTACGGGATCGGGATGTCCGGGTCCGATTCCTTGGGAATGCCGATGTAGGTCAGCGCCCCCGAAACCAGTACGAACAGCAAGGCCAGCAGCACCGTCCGCTGGTGGTGAACTGCGGCGGCAATCAGCGCATGCATCGACTATTTCTCCACCAGCTGCACGGCAACTGCATCGCCGGGCACGACGAAGCCCTGGCCGCGGGTGATGACCCGGACCTCGGTGGGGAGCCCGCCAAACCAGGCTTGGTCGGACTCGGTGCGCAGGATTTCGACGCCGTAGCGGGTCACCACCTCTTCGTTGTCGCGCAGCGCCAGAATGCCGAGGGAGCCGTCATTCCCCAGGTCCAGCAGGCCGATCGGCAGCCGGTGCGCCGTGGCACTGCCCACCTGGATGCGCCCGCGCAGGGATTCACCGGCGGGCAGGGTGTCCGGATTGGGGATCTCGACTTCAACCTGGTAGGTGCGGGTTGCTGCGTCGGAGGTGCGGGCGACGAAATGCATGCGCCCTGTGCGGGTGGATGTGGCGTCGCGGGCGCTGAGCGTGACGGCCTGTCCCACACGCAGCGCCCGAATATCCTGTTCGCTGACGTAGGCAATCAGTTTGAGGCGGCTGATGTCGGCTACCCGCGCCGCAACCGTGCCCACTTTGAGGTAATCACCGACATCCACATGCCGCGCTTCGATGAAGCCGGCGATGGGGCTGCGCACGAAGGTCGAGGCCAGGTCCAGCTCGGCACGCTTTTCATCCGCCCGGGCGGCCTCGAGCGCGGCGCGCGATTGCGCCAGCTGGGTGTCGCTGATGTGCTTGCTGTCGAACAGCTTTTTCGCGGCGGCAAACTCGGCCTCGCGCTGGGCGCGGACGGCGCTGGCCTGGCTGAGGGTCTGCTTGCGGGCACGCGGGTCGATCTGCAGGATCGGGTCGCCGGTGGCGACCTGGTCACCGAGATCTTTGAAGACGGCGATCACGCGGCCTTCGGTTTCGGCTGCCAGTTGCGCCTCCGACCAGGGGGTCGTGCGACCGCGAATCTGTTTTTCGACGGGGATGGTCTGCGCCACGCTGCGGCGCACCTGCACCTCCAGCAATGCGTCAATCGCCAGCGCGGGAGCCGTGTCTGCCGCCGGGTCTTTCTCGTCGCTGCTGCCGCCGAACTGGCCGCTGATCAACCAGAGCGCTACCGCGGAGGCGATGGCAACGGCAATAATCCAGGGGCGCTGGGCGAGTCCGGTTTGTGTGGAAAGCTGTTTCATTATTCCGGTTGACAGAAAATTGGCGGCGAGAACAGGGGGAATTGTCGCAGGCTCGCTGCCGGAAGGTACAACCGGTGTATTTCGGGGTTCAGCAGCGTCGGCGATGCGTATGCGACGCCAATGTTCCCGACGCGCGCTGGCGCCGCCAGTCCTGCGGTGTGTCCAGGTCCGAATGCGCGTGCAGCTCCCGCCACGCGCTGTTCAACCGGCGCAGGTTGGTCCGCGTCTGTCCCAGGACCCGCGGGCTTCCCCAGCGCACCCCCTGGAATACGCGCGGGCTGGGGTGGGATAACGCCAATGCCACATAACCGCCGTCCGTGGCCGGGATCAGTGTCGGTTGCTGGCCGCTCAGGGCCTGATCCAGCAGTTCAGCCTGTAGCTGGGGGCAGTCGGTACCAAGCACTAGCACGCGGCTGCTGGTCTTCAGGCCGGTGCGCACCGCATTCAGCATCCTGGCACCCAGATTGGTGCCGTGCTGCAGGCGTGTACGTACGCCCAGTCGGCGCAGTCGCAGGAAGGCCGGGTGTTTGCAGGAGGGCGCGGCGAAGACCACAACCTCGTCGCCGGTCTGCCGCGCAGTGGCCACGGTGCGGCGTAACAGTGCCGCCTGCAGTTGTGCGGCGCCCTGTTGTCCCAGGCGCGGGACCAGGCGGGTCTTGCAGTAGCCCGGGCGCGGAGCCTTTGCGAGAATGACGATCACGACAATTCTGTGCGGTGTGTAGAGCGTGCAGAATACGGGGATGGGGGAGTGTCCGCCGCCGCCCGTGTGCAGGGCCGGCGGCAGGGATCATCGAAACGGCCGCAGGCCAGGGGGAAGGGTTGGACAACATTCGTGCATTGCGCGCCTTCGTTGAAGTGGCTCGTGCGGGCAGCTTCGTTCAGGCTGCTGAACGGCTCAATTGTTCAACCAGTTCGGTCAGCCGCCTGGTGCGTGAACTCGAGACCCAGCTCGGGCAGGCCCTGCTGCTGCGGACCACCCGCAGTCTGGCGCTGAGTTCCTTTGGCGAGCGCAAGTTTGCCGATTGTCAGCGCATCGTTGATGCCGTGGATACGCTGCACCATGAGGCGGATGGGGAGAAACGGGAGCTGCGGGGTGATTTGCGTGTGACCTGCACCGGCACCTTCGTCAAGCAGCGGCTGGTACCGCTGCTGCCCGGTTTTCTGGCGCAGCACCCCCGTCTGCGGGTGCACTGGCATGTCAACGATGACCAGGTCAATCTCAGCGCACAGGGCATGGATATGGCGATCCGAATCGCCAACCTGCGGGATAGCGGGATGGTGGCCCGCCGCCTGAGCCGGGTCGACATCTGGCTGGTGGCTGCACCCGTTTTCCTGCAGCGCTACGGGGTGCCGGCCACGCTGGCGGACATCGCGAAATTGCCCTGCTCGGTATGTACCGTGCCGGACTTTCGCAACCGCTGGCCGCTGGAGCCGGATGTGCATGTCGACGGGCCGGTCTGGGCCGATTGCGGGGAGGTGTCCCGGGAGGTGGTGCTTGCCGGCCTCGGCGTGGGATACCTGCCGGACTTCATGGTCGAGGATGCGATCAGGGAAGGCCGGCTGGTGCGCCTGTTTCCCGAGCGGTCGCTGCAGTCGGTGGAGTTGTCGATCCTGTATCCGGGGCGCAACCAGATCACCGCGGCGGCCAGCGCCTTTGGTGAATACCTAGCCCGATCCCTGGCCTAGCCGGGCGGTGCGGCGCCTGGCGGAGGCGCCGGAAAGGTCGCAAAGGGTGGCGGGGGGGCGATACCCGGTTTCAGGTACGCCGGTGCCGGTTGACCGGCCGGCCCCAAATGGCGGATGTAGCGATACATGGCCCGCAAATCTGCGCTGGAGATCTTGTTCAGGCTGAACCACGGCATCGGCGGGCGTGCCTTCAGGGTGTGTGCCAGCTCGATCCATTCGCTTTCGCTCAGTTCCTGCATGCGCAGGCGCAGGTTGGTCGCATAAGTGGTGCCCCAGGGGCCATTCCAGCCAAAAGCCTCACCGGTCAGCCACTGGGCCTCGTCAACTTCGCCGCCGAGCTGGGCGTATCCGGGTGTGTGACAGTCGTTGCACCCGGTGATCTGCACCAGGTATTTGCCGCGGGCCAGGTCTTGCGCGCTGGCCGCCTGGGTGATGGTGACCGGAGCCAGGCACATCAGAAGTGCCGGAACGAGAAATTTCATGGGCTGTGATCTCCTGCGCGATGCGTCGGCAGTAAGCAGAATGGGAGTGCTGTCTGATCACAGTCTAGGGGCTGGTTTTCTCCCGAAATACGGGATGGGGAGCAATTCAGAATTGCGTGTGGCGGGATGATCCGGATGGAGGGGCGGGTCGCCCGGAGACCGGTGCGCGGGCCGGGAACTATTTCCGCGAAAGTCTTCCTAAGGCACAGGATCGGGCGCATTTCTCCTGCCCGTCCTCCGCGCTTAGCCGCGGTTCCCCAGGTTCTCCAGCCTCAAGCAGAACCCCGAGCCCAATCCTCGGGGTTTTTTTATGCGGGCGGGGAGCCGGTGTATCTAACGGGCGCTGGACGGAGCAACGGGTTGGCGGCTGAAGATGCCGATCACCGGGGTGCCGTGCGCGCGCAGGACGGGTTCGATTTCCCGGTGGAGCGCGTGGTAGCGATAAAAGGGCACGCGCGGGAAGAGGTGGTGGACCGAGTGCAGGTTCTGCCCCAGCCAGAACCACTCCAGTGGTTTCATCCAGCGTGGCATCAGCATGCTGTTGGTGTTCTGGTAACGGCGGGTTTCGCGGTAAGGCAGGTGAGGTCGGTAAGCAAACCAGTACAGCGTGAAAAAGGCGCCCAGAAAGTAGCCGGCCAGCACCACGGTGAGTATGCCTTCGCGGGGAATCAGGGCGACGACGGCAACCCGCCAGCCAATCGAGACGGCGAATTCCGACAGGTAGATCAGTCGTTCCCGCAGCGGCGCGCTGGCCCAGTAGTCACGGAACAAAAAGGTGTTCTGAACCCAGAGCATCTTGAGGCCGGCCACCACGAAGGCCCACGCCCCCTGGTGCATCTCGTTGACCACGAAGTCGGGGTCCTTGTCGGGCTGGTTGGTATGCCGGTGATGGGTAAAGTGTTCGACCTTGTGCGAGGCATAGGGAATGGCAATGAGCGGCGCGACCATGAAGCCGCAGGCATCGTTGAGCCATTGCAGGCGGTCATGCCGCCCATGAATGTTGCCGTGGGCCGCCTCGTGCAGCGGGGTATAGGAGAAATAGGTCAGCACCGCAAAGATCAGTGTGGCCGACCACACGGGCTGCCAGCCGGCGCTGAACAGCCAGAGGTTGGCGACAAATGCGCTCACGGTCCCGACAGCAAGCAGCGCCGTGGGCCAGGCTACCGCGCCCATGTGCTGTTTGGCAGCGGCAATGGCGTCCTTGTTCAGGGCGGCGAGATCGGGTTGCATGTGTGTCTCCTGACGGTACTGGCGAAAGGCTAAGTTACGCCAGCCCTGGGGTGTCGTAGAGGGCAGAAGCGGACGCCCGAAGGGCATTTCTGGCCATAATCCCGGACTGGATCCGAGCCGGGGCGATGCAAGCCGTGGACGGCAGGGCCGGTTTCGCAGTGCCGATGCTGCACCGATCAGGGAGGAAGATGAACGAAACAGCCACCGTCCTGCACCCGGTTGTGATGGCTCAGGTCATGGTCAATTTTGCTGCCAGCTACGGTGTGGATCGCGAGACCTGCCTGTCGGGAACCGGCATATCGGCGGAAATGCTGAACACGCCGGACGCCCTGATCCGGCGCGAGCAGGAAATGCGGCTGGTCGAGAACATGATGCTGGCCCTGCCGGGTGTGCCGGCGCTGGGCTTTGAACTGGGCCTGCAATACAAC
>JBFHON010000114.1:0-8783 GCA_041593295.1 Oceanococcaceae bacterium
CATGGCGGGCGGTGCAGCCTGGGCCCGGGGTGCAGCTGCGGGCTCCTTGGCGAGCGGGCGCGCCCGGTTCGCGGCGATGAGCTTCTGCATGGAATCGGCCTGCTCGTCGAGCCCCAGCTGGCGGTAGCTTTCTTCGAGAAGGATCAGCGTGTCCAGGGCCACCTGGGTGTCGCGGAATTCGTTGAGCACTTCTTCGCCACGACGGATGGCGGCAACCCAGGCGCCGCGCCGGCGGTAGTAGTCGGCAATCGCGAAATAATGCTTCGCAATACGCTCGCGCAACCACACCATTCGCGCACGCGCGTCCGGTGCGTATTTGCTGTCCGGGTAGGTCTGCAGCAAGCGGGCAAACTCTTCGAAGGAGCGGCGGGCATCGACCGGGTCACGCCCGGTGGATTCGATGTCGAGCAGGTCCAGAATGTCTGTCGCGGTTGATTCGAAGTGGATCAGGCCGCGGAGGTACAGCACGTAATCCACATGGGGGTGCCGCGGGTGTGCGCGCAGAAAGCGGTCTGCGGCCGAGGCCGCGGCTTCGGTTTCAAAGCTGCGAAAGCGCGCGTAGATTCCTTCGAGCTGGCCCTGTGTGGCTTCAGGCGTGAAGGGGTAACTTGCGTCCAGCCGGGAATAGAATGCCAGGGCGTTGGCGAAATCCCCGGAATCCAGCGCCTTGCGGCCGGCCCTGTAAAGTTGCTGTGCATCGGCACGCGCAATCCGCCGGTCGTTGGCATCGGGCTTGAAGGGGTTGGGGGAAGGCAATTCGCCACCATCGCCTGCACAGCCGTGCAGGGTGAAGGCGGCCATAATGATGAAAACCAGCCTGATTAGCACGCCGGACACTCGTTGAAAGACCAATCGCACAGTATAGAGAAGCCCTTGGAAGAATTCGTAGTTGATGTTCCCGAAGCGGCCGCCGGTCAAAGGCTGGATGGCTGGCTCGCCCGCGCGCTCAGTGCCTACAGCCGGACCCGGATACAGACCTGGATCCGTGAGGGCCGCTTGCAGGTGGATGGTCAGGTGCAGACCAGCCCCCGCTGCGCGCTGGAGTTCGGACAGCAGCTGCGGCTGGAAATTCCGGACGAGGCCGATGCGGAAACCGAGGTGCAGGCCGAGCCGATCCCGCTGGAGGTCGTTTACGAGGATGCCGACCTGCTGGTCATCAACAAGCCGGCCGGCCTGACGGTCCATCCCGGTGCCGGGCAGGCGCGCGGAACTCTGCAGAACGCTCTGCTGCACCACCGGCCGGAGCTGGCTGCGGTACCGCGCGCCGGGATCGTCCATCGCCTGGACAAGCTGACATCCGGTCTGCTGGTGGTTGCCGGCAACCTGCCAGCGCATACCGCGCTGGTGCGGGCTTTGGCGGAGCGGGAAATCGAGCGCGAGTACCTGGCCCTGGTCTGGGGCGAAGTGATCGCAGGGGGCACCATCGATGAGCCGATTGCCCGCGACCCGCGCGACCGCCGACGTTATCAGATCGGGCAGGGCGGGCGTCATGCGGTCACCCATTTCCGGGTTGAGGAGCGCTTCCCCAAGCACACCTTGCTGCGGGTCAAACTGGAAACCGGGCGCACGCATCAGATTCGCGTGCACATGAAGCATCGCAAGCTGCCGCTGGTTGGTGACCCGGTGTACGGCCGGCGTGGCGACCCCTACGCCCGGGTGCTGCACCGGCAGGCATTGCACGCGACGCGTCTGGGTCTGCTGCACCCGGGGACCGGCGAGGCCTGTGAATTCCATGCCCCTCTGCCGCTGGACATGCAGCAGCTGCTCCATGAGTTGCGCGGACGCTAGCTTCTTCCGGCCGGACTGGCCCGTGCCGGACAGCGTGGGGGCGCGGATGTCGCTGCGCAGCGGGGGTGTGAGCACGGGGCCCTGGGCTGCAAACAACCTGGGTCTGCACTGTGGTGAATCGCCGGCTCAGGTCTGGGCCAACCGCGCGCGGTTGGGTCGCGCGGCAGAGCTGCCGGGTGCGCCGCGTTACCTGCGCCAGGTGCATGGCGCAGACATCATCGAGCAATACGCGCCACACGGCGGCGCCCAGTTGCCGCCGGCCGCGGATGGCCAGTTGACGGCGGCGCGTCACCTGCCGCTGGCCATACTGACGGCCGATTGTCTGCCGGTGCTGATGTGCGACGAATCCGGGCAATTCATCGCGGCAGCACATGCCGGGTGGCGCGGCCTGCGTGCCGGGGTGCTGCCGCGAATCGCGCGCGAACTGCAGGCGCGCTTGCCGCGGGGGCGGCGGATTCTGGCCTGGATTGGCCCCGGTATCGGGCCTTGCTGTTTTGCGGTAGGGCCCGAGGTGCATGATGCATTTGCCGGTCTGGGGATTGGGGCGGAAAACTACTTCCGCAAGCTGCCCGGGTTGTCGTCTCAGGAGGAGTCTCAGCCCCGCTACAAAGCGCATCTATCCGCGATTGCCCAGCTGCAGCTGGCACCATTCGGTGCGCAGATTAGTGTGGACAATTCCTGTACATTTTGTGACAGGAGTCGCTTTTACAGCTACCGCCGAACGCCATTAACCGGGCGAATGGCGGCGATGATCTGGCGTAAATAGTCATCGCAGCAGTTGCCGTAACCTGGCGCCTTTGCAAGAATCGTCGGGAAAATGAGGTTCGGTGCCATGAGCCCGTACTTCGATTGCTAAGCGATGAACCGAAATTGGGGAGATGACGGTGGAAAAAACCGTGACACGTCTGAGTGCTGCTGCGCTGGTCTGCGGGCTGTCCATGCCAGCACAGGCACTGGAATTTCAAATTGGCGATGCCTATGGCTCTGTCATCAGCTTCTTCACCGTGGGCGCGACCATGCGCATGGAGAAACAGGATGAAGACCTGATCGGGAAGCTGAATCTGCAACCCGGCCTGTGTACGCGTACCGACTGGACGACCAACAATGGCTTTGGTGACGGCTCTCCTACCTATACCGGCGCTCAGGGCTCGGATATCGGGCGGACCTGTAACGGGACCCAGAACCCGGATCTGAACCGCGCCTATGTGGAGGCCCCCGGCAGCTACAACATCAACGGCGACAACGGAAACATGAACTTCGACCAGTACGACATCGTGTCGGCTGCGGCGAAACTCAATACCAAGCTGGATGTTTCCTGGAAAGGCTTCAACCTTTTTGCCCGCGGCATCTGGTTCTTCAATGACACCCTGGTAGATTTCGATGAAACCCGCTGGGATACCACCTTCCAGCCGCGCTCGTTGCAGCTCCCCACCAATGTGGAAAAGGATTTCGGTACCGATTTCATTCTCCAGGACCTGATGCTGTCGACCTTCGTGCCGATCGGTGATCGCGAGTTGTCGATCCGGGTCGGGCGCCAGGGTCTGAACTGGGGCGAGTCCACCGCGCTGCCATTGAACTCCATCAACACCGTCAACCCGCCGGATCAGCGCCTGACCCGGATCCCGGGCTTTGACCTCGCAGAACTGTTCGCGCCGGTCGGCATGGCCGTGCTGGGGGTTGATCTGACGCTGAACATGTCACTGGAAGCCTTCTACCAGTTTGAATGGCGGCCGGTGCTCATTGATGCTCCCGGCACCTTCTACTCCACTTCCGATGTATTCGGCGGCAGTGACGACGACGGTTACTACGCCATGCTGTCCTTCGGCAAGGCGCCCGAAGATCCGTATGGAATCTACTCGTCGCAGGACAACAGCGAAGACCCCTTCGCGCTGGGTTCTGCCGGCAGCCGGACCATCTACCGCATTGAGGATCGCGAGCCCAAGGACAGTGGACAGTACGGTGTGGCGCTGAAGTATTTCGCCGAAAACCTGAACAACGGTACCGAGTTCGGCTTCTACTTCGCGAATTACCACAACCGGATTCCCTCGGCGAGCTTCATTGCCGCCGAGCCCACTTGTGCAGGGACTGCGACAAACGTGCTGGAACTGGCGGTCAACTGCGGAGCCGGTCTGGGTGACAAGGGTACGCTGCGTCTTGACGGGGAACCGCTGCCGGTCGATACCGCGCAACTGTTCCAGGAATACGCCGAAGACATCCAGATGTACGGCGTGAGTTTCAACACCACCGTGGGCGACTGGGCCTGGTCGGGTGAGTACAGCTTCCGCCCGAACATGCCGATCCAGGTTCACTCGGTGGACTTGGTGTTCGCTGCGCTGCAGCCGGCCTTCCCGGACAACAACATCAACCTGACCGATGTGGACCTGACGGGCAGTGTGGGCAATATCGACCCCGGCGTACTGGCCGGCCTGCAGGACGCCCTGACGCCCGTGCTTGAGTCCGCAGGACGCGAGCAGATCGTGTTGCCGGGTCGTCGTGTTGCCGTTCCTGACTACGTGAACACCATTTACCGGGATCGCCCCTACGATTCGTCGCAGGGCGGTGGTTATTACATCCGCGGATACGAGCGGTTGCCGCTGGGGCAGTTGACCACCACGCTGCTGAAAACCATTGGTGGCGACAACCCCATCAAGGCATCCCAGATCATCGTGATTGGGGAATTCGGTCTGACCCATGTGCTGGATTTCCCGAGCCTCGACCGGTTGCAGTTCCAGGGCGCGGAAACCAATACCCATGCGTCCAGTGGTGCCGATGGCTCGATCAGTTCGGTTGCCGATTCGGCGACGCTGGTTTCTGCAGGGAATGGCGACGAGGAATGTGCCCGTCAGGTCTACAACTCCGACGTCTACGGGCCGTATGAAGCCGAGCCTTGCCGGCAGAACCCCACCACCCAGGACCCGAGCAATTTTGGTGACGAGCTGGCCTATGGCCTGCGCTTCATCAGCTTGATCCGCTACCAGGATTTCATGTTCGGGGTGAACTTCGAGCCGCTGATCGGTGTGTTTTACGACATCGAAGGCGTTGCACCCGGGCTGGGGCAGAACTTCCAGGAAGGCAATATCACCGGTCTGTTCGGCCTGCGCTTTGACTACCTGTCGAAGTGGTTTACCGAGCTGCGTTATACCTACGAAGACGGCAAGAACAATGCCCGACGCGACCGCGATACCTTGGCTTTCACACTGCGCTACGAATTTTAAAGAGACTGGCCGGGCCATTGCGCCCGGTTACCACGGGTTTTCTGGGGGATTGACATGAATAGGAAGGGAGCAGCTCTGCTGGCCGCCCTGTTACCGGTCACCGCGTCCGCGGTGGGTATCAGTGACACGATTGCCCCGCAACCGGCGGAAATGATGCCGCTGGCTGCGGAGTCGGTCTTGCTTGATGTGGTGGATACCGGCAAGCGACTGGTCGGCGTGGGTGAACGCGGCCATATCGTGGTGTCCATGGATGGCAAGAACTGGGTGCAGGCGCCGACACCGGTGCGGGCCTACCTCACGGCGGTGGATTTCGCGGACGAAAACAACGGCATGGCCGTGGGGCATGACAGCACCATTCTGCGCACCCGCGACGGCGGCCGCAGCTGGGTGCTGCAGAATTTCGAGCCGGGGGAAGACCCCGAGCAGGATTCGGATGAGCCCTTCCTTGACGTGCTGATGCTCAATGCCAAGGAAGCCTGGGCGGTCGGTGCCTACAGCAAGCTGTATCGCACCACCAACGGCGGGGAAACCTGGGAAGACTACGAAACCGAGATCCGCGAGGATGGCTGGCACTTCAATTCGATCATTGAGCTGAACAACGGCGACCTGTTCATCACCGGTGAGCAGGGAACCCTGGCGATCTCCAGCGACCGGGGTGAAAGCTGGGAGCTGCTGGAGTCCCCTTACTCCAGTTCGATGTTCGCGGCGGCTGCGGTCGGCCCGGATGGTGTGCTGATCTGTGGTTTGCGTGCCAATACCTTTTTTACCGCGTCTCCACGCGACGGCCAGTGGCAACGTCTGAAGACCGGTCTGCAGGACTCGCTGATCGGTGCGGCCGAACTGGCCAATGGTGAAGTGGTGATGGTCGGCATCAACGGCAAAATCATCGTGACCAAGGACGGGCTGAAAACGGTGGAACTGCTACCCAACCCGCAGGGCATCACGCTGGCGGGTGTGGCACCGCAGAAGTCTTCACTGCTCGTGGTCGGCAATGCCGGCGCCCAATTGATCAAATATTAAGAGAAATCAGGCACATGGCAACCGAACAGAACAGGACATGGACCGATCGCATCCTGGCCGTTGTAGAGCCGCTTGTATATGGAAAGCGGATGTTGATGCTGGCCATTCTGGCAGCACTCACGCTCTATTTCGGCTGGATGGCCTCGCAGACGCGGGTTGACGCGGGTTTTGACAAGTCAATCCCGCTGGAACACCCGTACATGAAGACGCTGAAGAAGTATCAGCAGGACTTCGGTGGCGGGAACACCGTGCTGGTGGCGCTGATCCAGAAAGACGGGGATATCTACAACGAGAAATTCCTCTCGACCCTGAAGTCCGTCACCGACGAGGTGTTCTTCCTTCCGGGGATTGACCGTTCGCGGGTCAGCTCGCTGTTTACTCCGGATGTCCGCTTCACCGAGGTGGTCGAAGGCGGTTTCGCCGGGGGGAACGTGATTCCCGCCGAGTACGCACCCACCGAAGAGATGTTCCGCCTGGTCAAGGCCAATGTCGGCAAGGCCGGCATCATCGGCCGCTACGTCACCACCGAGCAGAACGGCGCGATGGTGTTTGGCGAGCTGCTGGAGGTCGACCCGGTTACCGGTGAGAAGCTGGATTACCGCGAAGTCGCGAAGAACCTGGAAAAGATCCGGGAGCGCTTCGAGACCGATGAAATCAAGGTGCACATCGTCGGCTTTGCCAAGGTGATCGGCGACGTCACCGATGCCGCAGCCGAGGTCGTGTTCTTCTTCCTGATTGCACTGTTGATGACGGCGGCACTGCTGTGGCTCTACACCGGGTCGTTCAAGCTGTCGATGGTGGTGCTGGTCTGCTCGCTGGTGGCAGTTGTCTGGGAGTTCGGCCTGCTCACCACCGCCGGGTACGGGCTGGATCCGTTCGCGATCCTGATTCCGTTCCTGGTGCTGTCGGTGTCGACCAGCCACGGCGTGCAGTATGTAAATGCCTGGGTGGGTGAAGTCGACAAGGGTGCCGAGCCCTTCGAGGCATCACTGGAAACCTTCCGCCGTCTGGCCATTCCCGGGACCACGGCACTGATCACGGATGTGGCCGGTTTTGCGACGATCTACCTGATCCCCATCGACATCATTCGTGAAATGTCGATCAATGCTGCCTTCGGGATGCTGGCGATCATCGTGACCAACAAGGTGCTGGCCCCGATCTGGCTGACCTATATCCGCATCTCCGACCTGGAAACCTTCCGCGAGAAGCAACTGCGCCGCGAGGCAATGGGTAACGGCCTGTGGCGTTTTCTGGCCAAGGTCACGCGTCCGGTTCCGGCGCTGGCGGTCATCCTCGTGTCTTCGGTGGTTCTGGGCTTTTCGGCCTACAAATACTCGGACCTGCAGGTTGGGGATTCGCAGGAAGGGGTGCCGGAACTGCGTCCGGACTCCCGTTACAACCAGGACTCGCGGGCGATCGTGAACAACTTCGCCATCGGCGTTGACATCATCAAGGTGATCGCCGAAGCGCCACCGGAAAGCTGCATTCAGTACCCGGTCATGGAGGAAATCGATCGTTTTGCCTGGCGAATGGACAACACCACGGGGGTCAGCTCCACCATCTCGTTGCCGCAGGTGGCGAAGATCGTGAACGGTCAGTTCAACGAGGGCACGCCGCGCCTCGCCGTGCTGCCTCGAAATCGCTACGTCATGGTGCAGGCAATCACGCCGATTCCTACCTCGTCTGGATTGCTGAATCCGGATTGCTCCGCGATGGCCGTGCTGATCTTCACCGAAGACCATCGCGCAGAAACCATCGAGCACATCGTCGCCGAGGTGAAACGCTTCAACCGTGATGATGCGGAGAACGTGAACTTTGCCCTCGCTACCGGGAATGTGGGCGTGATGGCGGCTACCAACGAGGTGGTGGCATCCCAGGAAATCCAGGTCGTGGGCTGGGTCTATGCCGTGATCATCCTGTTCATGTTCCTGTCATTCCGCACCATGTGCGGTGTGCTGTGTGTGGTGCTTCCGCTGTCGCTGGTGTCGTCCATGGCTTATGCGGTCATGGCGATTCTGGGCATCGGGCTGAAGGTTGCGACGTTGCCCGTGGTGGCCCTGGCGGTGGGGATCGGTGTCGACTACGGCATCTACATCTACTCGACGCTGCTTGATGGTCTGGGCAATGGCAAGACCCTGGAAGAAGCCTTCTATGACACCTTGCAGCGTACCGGCAAGGCCGTGATCTTCACGGGCATCGCTCTGGGTGGGTCGGTATCGACCTGGCTGCTGTCCGATCTGCAGTTCCAGGCCGATATGGGAATCCTGCTGGTGTTCATGTTCACGGCGAACATGTTTGGCGCCATCCTGGGTATCCCGGCGCTGGCACGCTTCCTGGTCAAGCACAAGCATTATGCGGACCGGGCACCACAGGCGACTCCGGCAACCTGATCGCTGCGGGTATTGAAAAAGGGGCTGATCAATTCAGCCCCTTTTTTATGGCTGCGGGCCGACTTGCTGCCGGGCCTTGTGTCTAGGGGCGCTTGTAGCGCGGGCAGTACTGGTGAAACAGGCGTCTCTCCGGCCATTGCAACGCCGTCAGCCGTCCGCCCCAGACGCAGCCGCTGTCCAGCCCCCAGGCATTGTGTGCGGCCTGGTGGGGTTGGCCCAGTGTGGACCAGTGACCAAAGGCGATCACCTGCTGGCGGGTCTTTCGCTCGGGGTGTGCGTACCATGGCAACAGGCCTGCTGTGCTGGGGTGGTCCGGGCCGTGCTTGTTGCTCAGTTCCAGCGTGCCATCCGGGTGGACAAAACGCATGCG
>JBFHON010000115.1:0-8748 GCA_041593295.1 Oceanococcaceae bacterium
CCCAGCAGCGACAGGCCGGAAGCATCCAGCGAGGCCGAGTCTTCCTGAACCACATCATCCAGCGTGGTCACTACCTGCACCAGGGAGAGCAGCCCGAGGTCGAGCAATGACGGCGGGAAAGAGATTGCAAACACGGCGTAGGACCCTGCCGGCTGTGTCTTGCCTTCGGGCATGATCACGCTGAGATCCAGCGAGTCCACCGACCCGGCACCCAGCAGGACATCCAGTGCCGCAGCCGTCTGGGTAAAGCTCGCCGCCGTCGTCAGGTCGGTATCAATGGCCAGATTGGCATCCTGTACGCTGTTCAGCAGGTCGCTGACGCTGTTCCCGGAAAGCGACCCCAGCAGACCGCCAACGAGCCCGCCAACCAGGCCATTGGCACCCACCTCGGTGGTCGCACCTTCGAACAGGGAGGCCGACCGGGTGCACACGAATGCCATCTGCGGGTCACTGTCCGCACCGGCGATGACGACACCGTCTTCCTGAACCACACCCCCCACGGTGCCGTCATTTGGAAAGCCCGTATCGGTGTTGCTGCCGCTCCCTTCCAGGTTGCCATCGAGATCGATGCCATCATCCGGGTTGATGACCCCGGAACCGGCGCCACCACCACTGCTCGCTGCCGAACCCAGCCCGGGGCCCCCATTGGCCTCGCAGCCGGCGAGAATCGCCACGGCGGCCAGTGCCAGACAGGAAAAACCGGCTTGCGCCGTTTTAAGGTGAACACGCTGATCAGACATAAAACGACAGGTCTCTTGATGCGAAAAGTGATCGCATTGTGCGCTGCAGCGCGACGAGCCCCTGTCAGAATGACACCGCTACCGCGTCAGAATCCCCCGACACAAATGCGCCGCCCTGTCTGACACCCGTGTACGCCTCAGCGGTTGGCCAGCACCGCACAGGGCGCCGAACGCAGCACACGTTCCGTGACCGACCCGATGAGCAGGCGATCGAGTGCGCCCAGCCCCTGGGTTCCCATGACGATCAGGTCTGCATTCATCTCGCGCGCGGTCTCGCAGATCTGGGCATGCGGCGCCCCGGTGGAAACCAGCAGCTCGGTCTGCACACCCCAGTTCTCCTCGGCCAGCAGGTCTGCGACGGCCTTCTGGGCCTGTTCACGCTCGGCCTCGGCGACGGTTTCCACCGCGTAAGGCGGGAGCGGACGCGTATCCACCACATGTTCGACGATCAACCGTCCGCCATGCGCCGCAGCCAGTGCGGCCGCCTGGCGCAGCGCCGCCTTGGAGGCCTCGGAGAAATCCACCGGGACCAGAATGGTCTTGTAGCTTGTGGCTTCCGCATGTTCGGGCCCGACGACCAGCACCGGCACGGTAGCGCGACGCACGACCTCCACCGCTTCACTGCCCAGGAACAGGCGCGCAAAACCCTTGCGCGC
The DNA here is from genome assembly GCA_041593295.1 of Oceanococcaceae bacterium. Classification (GTDB taxonomy): domain Bacteria; phylum Pseudomonadota; class Gammaproteobacteria; order Nevskiales; family Oceanococcaceae; genus MS8. The sequence goes on from JBFHON010000115.1 coordinate 1,397, forward strand.
ATGCGTACCCATCACGATCAGGTCACAGTTGTGCTCTTCGGAGTAATCCAGAATTGCCGGGGACGCCGTCAGTTCGCGGGCAATGGCCTTGACCACCGGCCGCTCGATCGAGGCGACGAATTCATCCGCGCGCGTATGCGCGGCCTTGTCCAGCGCATCTTCGATGGCAGCCACACCCGGCATCCCGCTGAAAGCCATCGGCTCCGCGTGCATGACCTGTACGTGCAGCACATGCAATTCGGCATCACCGAGCGCGGCCAGGGCCACGGCATGGCTTCGGGCCCGCTCGCAACTTTCGGTGAAGGCGGTAGGCAACAGAATTTTCTTGAACGCGGTCATCAACAGAGTCTCCTCACCAGCACATGTCGCATGCGATCTTTGCAAGCTAGTATCCATGATCTCCGTGCACAGGTCTTGACCTGCATCAAGGCCTTCGGGTCGTGGCAGTATGCACAGGTACCTGTGTGCCACGGTCGCGCGGACCATGACAGAAGCCCACCCTTCCAGCACCGGAAACCGGCTGCGCCTGCTGAGCTACAACATGCAGCTTGGCATCCGCTCACGCCATTACGGGGACTACCTGGCCCAGAGCTGGCGCCACCTGCTGCCACCGGCCCACCCCACACAACACCTGGAACCCATTGCCCAGCGCATTCGCTCGCACGATGTCGTCGCCCTGCAGGAGGCGGATGCGGGGAGCTTTCGCACCCGCTCGCTGAACCTGGTCCGCTTTCTGGCCGACCGCGCGGATTACCCCTACTGGAAACTGCACAACCACCGACAGCTGGGCCGGGTGGCGCGACATGCGATGGGCATCCTCAGCCTGCGCCCCCTGCTCAGGTTCCAGTACCACACGTTGCCCGGCCGCATTCCGGGGCGCGCCGCCCTGCAGTGTGAACTGGCGACCTACCACGATGACGGCCCGGCAGAACCGGTGCACCTGATCGTGACCCACCTGGCGCTGGGCGAAAACGACCGCCGCAGTCAGCTGAGCTACCTGCACGACAGCCTCGGCGACGCCCGTCACGTGGTGTTGATGGGAGACCTCAACTGCGAAACCGACGAACTGCGCCGACACCCCTTCTTTCGCGAACGGGGCTTTCTGCACCATCCCGAACTCAGCCCCACCTTTCCCAGCTGGCGGCCCAACAAGGTGCTCGACCACATCCTGGTCAGCCCGGACCTGCGCATCGTGGATGGTGGCACGGTGGACTTCGCCTGGTCCGACCATTTGCCCGTCGCCCTGACGGTGGAACTGCCAGCAGGCCTGAGTTTTTCAGAATAACGGGGCCAGCCCACGCGCCAGGCGCCAGAGCGCGCGCTGCCATCGCGGCTGACGGCGCCAGTCAGCGTCCGTGATTTCCACGCTTCCACGCAGGTCCTGCGCGAATATCTCCGCCAACTGGCCAGCCAGACCGGCCTCATCCAGCAGCACATTGCATTCCGCGTTGAAGTCGAAGGAGCGGAAGTCGAAATTGGTCGACCCCACCACACTGACCGTGTGATCGGCCACCAGGGTCTTGGCGTGCATGATGGCCGTCTGATACTCGAATACACGAACCCCGGCACGCAGCAGGTCGGCGTAGTAACCGCGGGCGATGAAGCGAAAAAAGCCCAGGTCATAGCGCGAGGGCAACAGCAGACGCACATCCACCCCGCGGCCTGCGGTCTGGCACAGCATCCGCAGCATCCGGCGGCTGGGTGCGAAATAGGCATTGCTGATCCAGACGCGCTCCCGGGCCCCACCCAGAATCGCCGCAAAGGCGGAAAACACCTCGCTCTGTCCGCGCCCCGGGCGCGAGTCCAGCAACAAGGCCCGGGCCCCATCCGGGCTTTCCGGCTCGGGCAGGTCGATTTCCAGCGGGTCACCCCCCGCCGCCACCCAGCCCTCGGCAAAAATCACCCGCATGGCCCGGGCCACATCCCCGGCGACCCGGATGTGGGTGTCGCGCCAGGGCCTGTCACCGCCTACCCCATGGCGATATTCATCGGCGATATTCATGCCGCCGGTAAAGCCAACCACCCCATCCACGATGACCAGCTTGCGGTGATCCAGGATCGGCTGCAGTCGCTGCGGCATGTACCGGGGCTTGCGAAACAGCTGCACCCGGGTCCCGCTGGCTTCCAGTCGCTGCCAGAACTCGCTTCGGGTCGCCGACGAACCAAACGCGTCCGCCAGCACCTTCACCCGAACACCCCGCCGCGATGCCGCGGACAAGGCCTCCATCATTTCGTGGCCGGTCACGTCATCACGCAGGATGTAGGCCTCTACCAGCACCTCCGTTTCCGCCGCGGCCACCGCCTCGAGCATGTGGGCAAATGCGCTCTGCCCATCGGTGTACAGCTGCACGTCCCGCGCACTGTGAAAGGGCGAGTCGTCGATGCGTTCGAGCAGCTTGCGCCAGGGCTCACCGGCCAGCCCTTCCGGCATCGCACAGGCGTTGTGGAAGACCGGCTCCGGGCGCAGAAAATGTGCCAGCGAACGCCCGCCACGCGGCCGCAGCATCGGCGGCAATACCGCCTTGCGGCGAACGGTGACCGCATTGTCGCGGGGTACGGACGCTGGCGAACTCATGGGGTGAGCATCTCCGGTTTTTCACCCTCTATATTGACCCAAATCAACGCAGCTTCAGAATTCGGGCATAGACTGGAATCCCGTGTTTCCATCGAGGACAGATCCATGAGCGAAACCAAGACGGCATTCAAGAAATTGATCGAGGCCCTGAAAACCGACCGCGACGAACTGCGCGTTCAGATGCAACTGGGCGCCAGCGAGATGAAGGAAGAGCTGAAGTACGAGTGGGAAGTCACCGAGCGCGGCTGGGGCAAGCTGCGGGAAAAGCTCCGCGAAGCCGGAGCCAGCATCAGCGAGAACGCGGATGACATCGGCGAAGAGCTCGGCGAGTTCTCCGAGCAGGCCCGCGAAGCCGGCGAGAAGGCCGCCGCCGAGATCCGCGACGGCTATCAGCGCCTGCGCTCGCTGCTCAAGCGCAAGAGCTAGTCAACACCTGACAAGCCGGCCTCAGACCGCACCGGGCTGGGGCCGGTGTTCGGCGAGTACGGGGCGGACTGCACTATGATTTGCCCGACACAACGGGGAAACAAGCAATGCGACGCTGGAACGGCTGGGGCAATGCCCACACTGACTATCCACTGCCTGAAGAAGGCAAGACCTTTCTGACCGAACGCATTGGCCCCAGCGAGCCGCTGCCCGAGGCCACACTGGAGTCTCTCAGCCCCACGCTGGCGCCCCCGCGCCTGGACCTTGCCGGCTCCAACAACGACCCCGAAGTCCGCATCCGCCATGCCCATGGCGAAAGCTATGCCGACTGGCTGGCGCTGAAGCACGGCAAGCTGCTCCCGCTGCCCGATGCCGTGCTGTACCCCGAAAGCCACGCCGACGTGGTCGACATTCTCGCCAATGCAAAAAACACCGGCGCCCAGGTCATGCCCTATGGCGGCGGCACCAGCGTAGCCGGACACCTGAAGGTGGTCGACACCGAGCGCCCGGCGGTCTTCGTCGACATGGGCCGCATGAACCGGCTGCTCGAGCTGGACCCGGTTTCCCGTCTGGCCCGCTTTGGCGCCGGCACCCCCGGCCCGCAGCTGGAATCCCAGCTGCAAGCACAGGGCTACACCCTCGGCCATTTTCCACAGTCCTTTGAATACTCCACCGTGGGTGGCTGGGTGGTCACCCGGTCCAGTGGTCAGCAATCGCTGCGCTACGGACGCATCGAACAGCTCTTCGCCGGCGGCCGCATGGCCACACCGGTCGGGGACTGGGAAATTCCCACCATCCCCGCCTCTTCCGCTGGCCCGGACCTGCGCGAGCTGATGCTGGGCAGCGAAGGGCGCGCCGGCATCCTCAGCGAAGCCGTCATGCGGGTACGCCCCAGCGCCCCCCAGGAGGATTTCCACGCGGTGTTCTTCCCGAGCTGGGATGCGGCGGTGACTGCCGCCCGCGAAATCACCCAGGCGGCGCTACCGCTGTCGATGCTGCGGCTTTCCAACGAAATCGAAACCGAAACCCAGCTCGCGCTGGCCGGCAAGCCGGACCTGATCCGCTGGCTGCAACGCTACCTGGGTCTGCGCGGCGTCGCTCCCCAGGGCCAGTGCATGATGCTGCTCGGGGTCACCGGCGACAGCCGCCGTTGCCGCTACGCACGGCATGAAGCCCTGGCTCTGGCCCGCCGTCAGGGCGGCGTCCATGTGGGCAAGGGAATCGGCAAAGGCTGGGTCAAGAACCGTTTCCACGGCCCCTACCTGCGCAATACGCTGTGGCAGCACGGCTATGGTGCCGACACCATCGAGACCAGTGTCGACTGGCCCCGTGTCACCCCGGTGATGCGCGCGATGGAACAGGCTGCGCGCGACGCCTTTGCCGAGTTCGACGAGCGCGTGCATGCCTTCACCCACCTCTCGCACGTGTACCCGCAGGGCAGCAGCGTCTACAGCACCTTCGTGTTTCGCGCCACGCCTGACCACGATGAAAACCGGGCGCGCTGGCTGGCCTTCAAGAGCCGGGTCTCCGAAGTGGTGGTCGCCCACGGCGGCACCATCAGTCACCAGCACGGCGTCGGCAAGGACCACGCGCCTTTCCTCACGGAGGAAAAGACGCCACTTGGCCTGAGCAGCCTGCAACAGTCACTGAGCCATTTCGACCCGCAAGGCATGATGACTCCCGGCACGCTGCTGGGTGACTTCGACAACAACCCCCTGTCACGGTGACCGCAATGCCGGGCGGCTGGCCGCGTGGCTGGCGCGAACAGTTCTGGGCACAGCACGGCGCCGACAGCAGCTGGGATGTGGTCATCATTGGTGGCGGCATCAGTGGCGCCGGCATCCTGCATGAAGCGGTTCGCCGCGGGCTGCGCGCGGTACTGGTCGAACAGGGGGATTTCGCCTCCGGCACCTCCAGCCGTTCATCCAAGCTGGTCCATGGCGGCCTGCGCTATCTGGCCACCGGCGACTGGAAACTCACTCTGGAATCGGTCCGGGAACGCCAGCAGCTGCTGCAGGATGCACCGGGCCTGGTTCAGCCCCAACGCTTTCTGGTTCCGATTTATGCACACAGCAAACCGCGCGACTGGGAAATGCGTGTCGGCCTGGCGCTGTACGACGCCTTTGCCGGCAAACGGCTGTGCTACCGGCTGGATGCCGCTGCCGCCCTGCGGCTGAACCCGGCTCTGGAGGGCACCGGCCTGCTCGGCGCCTATTCCTTCCAGGATGCGGACACCGACGACGCCCGTCTGGTGCTGCGGGTGCTGCGGGATGCCCAGCGTGCTGGTGGCCATGCATTGAACTACGTCCGGGTCGCCGAACTGCTGCGCGAAGGCGCCCGGGTCAAGGGCGTTCGCGTCCGTGACCGGGTCGGCAACCGCACATGCACGCTGCGCGCTTCCGCCGTCATCAACGCCACCGGCGTCTGGGCCGAAAACTTCACCACCGAGGCGGCGCACAAGAACCAGCTCCGGCCGCTGCGCGGCAGCCACCTGATCGTGCCGCAATGGCGGTTCCCGCTGGGCCAGGGCATTTCCTGGCAGCACCATCAGGACCGGCGCAACATTTTTGTCTATCCCTGGGCCAATGTGACGCTGATCGGCACCACCGACATCGACCACAGCGCCACGCTGGATGAGGAACCCCGCCACACCGCCGAAGAGGCGCACTACCTGCTGGATGCGACCCGGCAACGCTTTCCACGGCTCGGCCTGAGCGCAACCGACGTCATCGCCACCTATGCCGGTGTCCGCCCCGTGGTCACCAGTGGCGCGGCCGACCCTTCCGACGAGTCGCGTGAATCCGCGCTGTGGGTGGAGCCGGGCCTGGTGACACTCAGCGGCGGCAAGCTGACGACCTTCCGGGTGGCGGCGCAGCAGGTGCTCGATGCCGCAGCCCCGGACCTCCCCACGATGCGAAAAGCGCCTGCGGGCACGCCGATTCTCGACGGCACACCGGAAACGGCCGTCGACAACCGCCTGAGCCCGGTGGCGATGCAGCGCCTGCAGGGGCTCTATGGCGGCGACTGCAGCGCCCTTCTGCAAGCATGCAGCCGCACCGACCTGGAGACGGTCGGGCCGAGCCCGCACCGCTGGTGCGAACTGCGACTGGCCGCCGAGGAGGAAGCCGTCACCAGCCTCAGCGACCTGCTGCTGCGCCGCACCCGGATCGGATTGCTGGTTCCGCAGGGTGGTGCCTCGCTGCTGTCGCAGATCCGGAGCCGGGTCCAGGAACCGCTGGGCTGGAGTGACGCGCGCTGGGAGGATGAGTGCTCGCACTATGTCGCGCACTGGCAGGCCGTGCACCGACCGCCCCTGAGCGCGGCAAGCTGATCTTGCGCCGGGCCGGATTGCCGGCGAACACAACGGCGCTTGACAAACTAATTTGCGCGAATAGGTGCCGAATGCGCGAGACAGGAGTATGCTGGTTCGGAATGGGCCTTCGCCCAGACGACCGCTTAGCCGGTAAAACACAATCCATCCGCAGGCTGCAACCCGATCTAACTCGCCAGGCCGCGCCACGGACAACAAAGATTTCGACCTGCCTGAATCCGGCACCCCTCCCCGCACAGACCCCACCGCTCCTCGCCGCATCCGTTTGCGCGAACCCGGTCACTCCCCCATCAAGTTTCTCGTTGCGTAATGGTGATAGCAACGTAGATTTATGTTTTTCACCACATTTTTAAAAGAGTAAAGTTATGAGTAAAGGCACAGTTAAGTGGTTTAATGATGAAAAAGGCTTCGGTTTCATCGCTCCGGAAGACGGCAGCAAGGACCTGTTTGTTCATCATTCAGAAATCCAATCCAACGGTGGCCGCGCAACCCTGCATGAAGGTCAAGCCGTTGAATTCGAAGTCGGCCAAGGTCAAAAAGGACCATGTGCTAACAAAGTTGTTGCTGCTTAATTAAGCCCAACACGCTGTATTTCACTGTAAACGGGCGTGCCACTGGCATGCCCGTTTGCAGGTTTACCGCCTCCCGCCATGCTCCGCGCATCGCGATGACAAGACCGCGCTTCCAGTTGCGGCACCGACCATTCCCCTGAGAATGGCGTCGCCCGAAGTTCCGGCGACACCCCCGAAATTCCACAGCGGCCCGCATGCCATCTTGCACCCGGGATGTTCCGCGACCCTCGGCAGCCACCTGCAACAGCTTCCCTCGCCCTGCGGACTGACGTATCGTGGCCCCGCGACAACGAGGGGACACAACCATGCATCCGGGCACCCGGCCGGTTCGACTGACCGACACAGACATTCCGCTTTGCGGCGCCTTTGACGCCAGGGCCCGGACACGACTTCTGCGCCATCCCAGCTTCGGCCCCCTGCTGCTGTGCGCCCTGCTCATTGGCTGCCA
>JBFHON010000116.1:0-8713 GCA_041593295.1 Oceanococcaceae bacterium
GACGAATCCGTGCTTTGAAAGGACCGGGGGCGCAGGCGGAGCTGGAACAGGTGGATCGGGAACGCTGGGGTTATACAATGACGCCCCTCGCCGTACCGGGCCTGGATGCGCAACGTTACGTCATTGAACTTGTGCGTCTCGAAGAAGAGCCCCCGGCCGACCTCCATTCTGGGACCTGACCATGAAGACATATGCCGTCGCCAACCAAAAAGGCGGGGTGGGCAAGACAACGACCAGCGTGAACCTCGCAGCCGCTCTGGCGGCCATGAATCGGCGGGTATTGCTGGTTGATCTTGATGCGCAGGGCAATGCGACCATGGGCGTCGGCGTCGACAAGCACGGGATCGAACGCGGTGTGTGTGAAGTGCTTACCGGGGACTGCTCTGCGGCTGAGGGCATCACCGAGACCCCGACCAAAAACCTGTGGTGCATGCCTTCCAACGACACGCTGACGGCTGCCGAAGTGCATCTGAAGCGGCGGGAAAACGCCAGCAACGTGCTGCACCAGGTGCTGGAGCCGCTGGCTGACCGCTTCGATATCGTGGTGCTGGACTGCCCGCCCTCGCTCTCCATGCTGACCGTCAATGCGCTGACCGCGGCAGACGGGGTGCTGATCCCGATGCAGTGCGAGTACTACGCGCTGGAAGGCCTCAGCTCGCTGGTTCGCACCATCGGCCAGATCCGCCAGAGCGTGAACCCGCGTCTGGAAATCAGCGGCATCCTGCGCACGATGTACGACCCGCGCAGCAACCTGGCACGGCAGGTATCGCTGGAACTGGGCAAGCATTTTGACGCAGCCTTGCTGCGCACCGTGGTGCCGCGGAATGTCCGTCTGGCCGAAGCACCCAGCCACGGTGAACCGGTATTGAGCTATGACCCCCGTTCGACCGGGGCCAAGGCATACATCGCGCTGGCTGGCGAGATGATGCGCCGCGAAGGGAAAAACAAATGAGCAAGAATCGCAAAGGCCTCGGCAAGGGCCTGGACGCCCTGCTGGGTGACAGCCTGAACCTCGTCCGCAGCGCCACCGGTGATGTGACGGAAGCCGAAGCCACAGCGCTGGTCGATGCTGCCGAGCAGGTGATCGACATTGCTCTCGACATGTTGCGCCCCGGGGAGTTGCAGCCACGTCGGGTGATGGATGAAACGGCGTTGCGTGAACTGGCCGACTCGATCCGGGTGCAGGGCATTATCCAGCCCGTGGTCGTTCGCCCGCTATCCGCCGGCAGTGACCATTTCGAGATCGTTGCGGGTGAACGGCGCTGGCGCGCGGCGCGGATGGCCGGGCTGGGCAAGATCCCGGCTCTGGTACGGCCGCTCGAAGACCGGGCCGTGCTGGCCATCGGGCTGATCGAGAACATCCAGCGCGAAGGGCTCAACCCGATTGATGAAGCCAATGCGCTGGCGCGCCTGATTGCCGAAGTCGGGCTGACGCATGAGCAGTGTGCGGAGGCCGTCGGTCGCTCGCGGGCGTCGGTGAGCAACATGCTGCGGATGCTGAACCTGTGCTCCGAGGTGCAGGACATGCTGCGCCATGGCCAGATCGAGATGGGACACGGCCGTGCGTTGCTGACGCTGGATGCGGCGTTGCAGGCTGAACTGGCCAACCGGGTTGTGCGCGAGGGGCTGTCGGTGCGCGAGACGGAAGCCATGGTGCGCCGCCTGGGGCAGGCACAAAACGGGCAGAAGACCCGTGGCACGCCGCCACCACTGGATGAACGCACGCTGGAACACCGCGATCTGCTGGCCGAGCGCCTGCGGGCCAAGGTCGCACTGAAACCGGCCGGGTCCGGTGGCGGCAAGATCGTGATCGACTACAGCAGCGAAGACCAGCTGGCTGCAATCTTCGGACGCTTGCTGGACTAGTCCCAAACGCCGCGTCAGCCGGCCAGCGCAATGGTGGCCGCGATGCCGAACTGCGACAGGAAATAGAGTGGCAGGCCCCAGGCGCGGTTGACGAAACCCGGCTGGACAAAGCGATGGCGGGCCACGGCAAGGTCCGAGCCGGCAAAACCGATGGCTGCGATGGCAATCAGCGAGCTGCTACCTCCGGTGCTGGCGCCAACGGCGCTCACGACCATGAAGCCGATGACTGCGACATAGGCCAGTACGGGCCCTTTGAAGTCCGCCTGCACATGCGGCAACAGCCAGCGCAGGATGCCCAGGCTGAACACGGTCATGGTGACGGTCGCAAGGCCCAGCCCGATGGTGGACTGTGGCAGGGACAGAAAGCCGATGGCATAGAACAGGTGGCCCAGCGCAAAACTGAGCATGCCGCCCAGAAAGACCCGGCCGGTCCCGTTGGGTATCAGCAGAATGTCACCCAGGGCGCCGAATATCAGTCCGGCCAGAATCCAGCGGCCGTATGCGCTTTCCAGGCCACCCCAGAGCAAGCCGGCAACAATGAAGGCCAGTGCCGCCAGCGGCTTGCCGATGGTCTCCAGCACCTTGTACTGGCGGAAGTCGGCATACAGGGTCAGGCTAAGCCCGGCAACAAGAACGGCCAGGCAGGCCAGAATGGGGAAGGACATCGCGCTGTGAAAGTGGGTGCAGCTGCAGTCTAACCGCAGTCTGCCGGCGGCCGGGAAGGTCGCCGGGTTAATATCCGGGACCTGAACTCAAACCCGAGAGATTGATGTCAATTTACGAACACGGCGTGCGCACCATCGACGGGCAGGACACCACTCTGGAGGCCTACAAGGGCAAGGTGCTGCTGATTGTGAACGTGGCCAGCAAGTGTGGCTTTACGCCGCAGTATGCAGGTCTGGAAGCCCTGTACGAGGAGTACGCCGACCGCGGTTTCGCGGTGCTGGGTTTTCCCTGCAACCAGTTCGGGCACCAGGAACCGGGCACCGAGGCCGACATCCAGTCGTTCTGCAGCCTGACCTATGACGTGAGCTTTCCGATGTTCGCCAAGGTGGACGTCAACGGCCCGGATGCCCATCCCCTGTATCAGGAGCTGAAGGCCGCGCAGAAAGGCGTGCTGGGCAGCGAAGGGGTGAAGTGGAACTTCACCAAGTTCCTGGTGGATCGCGACGGTCAGGTCGTGGGCCGTTTTGGCTCGATCGACAAGCCGGAAAGCCTCAAGAAGAAAATCGAAGCGCTGTTGTGATCGGGGTCACAGTAGCGGGTTGACCCCGGTACTGCGGGCGTCGACAGTAGTCTTCCTGGCGCCAGAAAGCGGCGCAGATGCCTCGGGAGACTGGCCATGCGCAGATCGATTCGCGTTCCACTGCTGTTCACGCTGCTGGCGCTGAGTGCCTGCTCGGGTGGCGGGGATGGAAAATCCCGGCCGGCTCCCAGTGCGGCGCCAACCGGGATGCCCAGCGCCAGCCCTACCGTCAAGCCTTCGCTGCAGCCGACGCCAGCGCCCACCCCGGTCCCCTCGACTGTGGCGCCGACTCTGCAGCCGTCCAGCGAGCCCTCCGCGACGCCGCTCCCCGAGCCGGTCGGCAGAAGCTGGCAGGTGGCCGGCTCGGTCAGCATTCTGGGCGGCAACCGGATTGACAGCGATACCAATGACGAGGGCTCGTCACCGGTGTCGAACAATGAACCGGGTACCGCGCAGGTGATCCCCAATGCCGGGCGCGTTGGCGGGTACGTTGCCAGCCCCGGTGCGGGACCCGAGGGGCCGCTGCAGGCGGGTGGGGATGTTTTCGATGCCTACCGGGTCAACCTGCTGCAGGGGCAGTACGTCACCTTGCACATCGCTGACCCGGACCGGCTGACCGGGGACCTCGACCTGTGGCTGGTGGACCTGGACCTGAATCTGGTTGCCGTCTCGGAGAATGCCGGGGATGTCGCCATTGAATCCCTGCAGGCGCCCGTGAGCGCGAGCTACTACGTGGTCGTGCTGGCTTACGAGGATGCGGACAACGGCATCGCGAGTGCCTCGAACTATGTGCTGCAGGTCAGCGATACCGCGCTATCGGATCACCTGATGAGCAGCCAGATTGATTTCGTGGCGGGCGAGGTGGTGGTCGCCTTTGATGATGCACGCCTGACCAAGGCCCAGACCGAACCGGACGCGCGTGCCCGCCAGCTGGGTTTGCTGCACCTGGGTGGTGCGCCAGGGCGGAGCATGCGTTTTGGTTTTGATCCCGTCGAGCAGAAGTCAACGCAGGCCTTGCCGCTCGGTGTCCGGGTGGCCCCGGCCCTGCAGCGGAAACGGGATACGCTGCGCCGGATCAAGGCGCTATCCGCGCGCCCGGATGTGCGCTATGCCGAGCCCAATCCGCGGCGTTACCTGCGCGCAATTCCGAATGATCCATTTTACGAGCAGCAGTGGCACTACCCGCTGATCAACCTGCCGCAGGCATGGGATCTGACCGCCGGTAGCGCCGATGTGCTGGTGGCGGTGATCGACTCGGGCGTGCTGATCGGGCACCCGGATCTTGTGGCCAACCTGGACCCGAACGACCCCGACGGTGTGGACTTCATTTCGCCGCTGGATATTGCCAATGACGGGAACGGGGCGGATGAGAATGCGGATGACTCCGGCGATGCCGAAAACCCGGATGGCAGTGCCAGTTTCCACGGAACCCATGTGGCCGGGACCATCGCAGCAGCCAGCGACAATGGTGTCGGGGTATCCGGCGTCTGCTGGCGCTGCAAGATCATGCCGCTGCGTGCCCTCGGGGTCGGCGGCGGCACCGGCTTCGATATCGATCAGGCGGTCCGCTATGCGGCGGGCTTGCCGAATGATTATGGGGTGGCTCCGGTGCGTCCGGCGGCAATCATCAACATGAGCCTGGGCGGCGGCGGATTCTCGCGTTCGGAGCAGGAAACCTTCACCCAGGTCCGTGACGCCGGCGTCCTCGTCGTGGCCTCGGCGGGCAATTCCGGGACCAGTCGGCTGGAGTACCCGGCTTCCTATGACGGGGTTGTTTCCGTTGGGGCGGTGGGCCCGGACCGGAAGCTTGCGGGTTATTCGCAATTCAACGCCCAGGTCGATGTCGTGGGGCCGGGGGGCAATGCTGCGCTGGGTCGTTCGGCACAGGTGGCCAGCACGCTGGGTTTTGGTCGCGGGGCGCCGGCCGATGTTGAGTACGGGTATGCCTTTTATCAGGGCACATCGATGTCCAGCCCGCATGTCGCCGGGGTTGCCGGCTTGATGAAGTCCCTCTACCCGGGGCTGACCCCGCAGCAGTTCGACGCCGCGCTGGCTGACGGCAGCATCGTTGACGAGGCGGGGGAGCCGGGCCGTGATGACCGCTATGGCTTCGGCATCATCAATGCCTTCAAGGCGGTCCGGCATGCGCAGGCCCTGGCTTCAGGTGAAAGCGCAGCGGAGGCGCCACAACTGGCAATTTCTCCCGCCGCGATCAATTTTGGCAGTGCCGCGAGTGTGCAGGACGTCCAGGCACGCAACGTCGGTACGGGCACGCTGGAGGTGACGCGGGTCGACATTTCAGCGGCCCCCTGGTTGACGGTGACGGACCTGGGTGGTGGGAGTTACCGACTGCAGGCGGACCGCGCGGTGCTGCCGGTAGGGGTCAGCGATGGGCGGGTCGTCTTCGAGTCCAGTGTCAACACGGTGGAGCTGCCGGTACGCATTGAGGTTGTGGATGCGCAGGCGGTGGTGTCGAACAACGCCGGGCATCACTACATCCTGCTGATACCGGCGACGGACCCGGAGAGCGCGCTGCAGGTTGAGGCGGATCCGGTGGACGGGGAGTACGCATTTCGCTTCGACGATGTGCCGGAGGGCGACTATTACCTGGTGGCCGGAACCGACATGGACAATGACTTCAGCGTCTGTGACGACGGCGAGGCCTGTGCGCTGTACCCCGTCAGTGGCGACCTGCAGCCAGTGCGGGTCGATCAGGACCTGCAGGACATCCGCTTTGCGACCGGGTTCGAGGTGAGCTTCCAGCAGTTGTCGGCGCAGTCTGCTGGCGGGGGCGACTCTGCGGGGCCGGAAATGCGAGCCTGGCCGCGGCAATAAGCAAAAAAAACCCCCGGCAACCAGGCCGGGGGTTCATTGCAGCCGTTCGCGCGCTTATTCGAACGCGAACATTTCCTTGTCCAGGGCCATGGTGCTGCGCGGGCCGGCCGAAATCATTTCGGCGTGGGCTTCGTTGCGCGGCAGCAGGCGGTCCAGATAGAACTCGGCGGTGCGGATCTTGGCCTTGTAGAACTCCGGCGTTTCGATTCCGCCCTTCTCGAGCTTCTCGTAGGCAACCGCAACGACCTGGGCCCAGAAGTAGCCCATCGTCACGTAACCCGAGAACATCAGGAAGTCGTGTGCAGCGGCGCCGACGGCATCGCGTTCGGTGCGGGCATTGAGCAGGATCCGGCCGGTGAGCCAGTTCCACTTCACGGCCAGCGACGACAGCGCGGTCACGTAGCGGCGCAGGACGCGACGCTTGCGCGATCCGGTTACCGGGTTGTGCTGAGCGCAGAACTTGAGGATTTCCCCGGTGTACTCGGGTACGGCCTTGCCGCGGGACATGATGATGACCTTGCGGCCCAGGAAGTCCAGCGCCTGAATGCCGGTGGTGCCTTCGTACAGCGTGGAAATCCGTGCGTCACGGGCATTCTGTTCCATGCCCCACTCGTGGATGTAGCCGTGGCCGCCGAAGACCTGCATGCCGTGGTTGGCGGACTCCAGGCCCAGTTCGGTCAGGAAGCCCTTCAGGATCGGTGTCAGGAAGCCCAGCTTGTCGTCGAAGACCTTGTAGGCTTCCTCGTCGCCGGTGGTCATCAGGTCGGCGTACTTGGCCGCAAAGTACAGCATGGCGCGGCCGCCTTCGGCGATGCATTTCTGCGTCAGCAGCATGCGGCGCACGTCGGCGTGGTAGATCAGCGCGTCAGCCGGCTTGTCGGGCTCTTTCTTGCCGGACAGCGCACGCATGGAACGGCGATCCTTGGCATAGGCCAGCGAGCCCTGGAAGCCCAGCTCGGAATGCGCCACACCCTGGATGGCGGTGCCGATCCGGGCGGTGTTCATGAAGGTGAACATGCACTCCATGCCCTTGTTCTCTGGCCCGAGCATGACGGCTTCTGCGCCGTCGAAGTTCATGACACAGGTGGCCGAGGCCTTGATGCCCATCTTCTTTTCGAGCGAGCCACAGACAACATTGTTGGCTTCACCGGCGGAGCCGTCGGCATTGACCTTGAACTTCGGCACGATGAACAGCGAGATGCCGCGGGTGCCTTCGGGGGCGCCAGGCAGGCGCGCCAGCACCACGTGAATGATGTTGCTGCCCATGTCGTGGTCGCCGGACGAGATGAAGATCTTCGTGCCGGTAATTTTGTAGGTGCCATCGCCGTTCGGCTCGGCCTTGGTCTTGACCTGACCCAGGTCGGTGCCGCAATGCGGCTCGGTCAGGCACATCGTGCCCAGCCATTCACCGCTGACCAGCGGATCGAGATAGGTTTTCTTCTGCTCGTCGGTGCCGTGCAGAAAAATCGTGTTCATGGCACCGATCGACAGACCGGGGTACATGCTCCAGGACCAGTTCGCGGTCGCGGCCATTTCGTGCTTGATCAGACCCAGGGACATGGGCATGCCCTGGCCGCCATGCTCGGGCGGGTGGCTCAGAGAGGGCCAGCCGGAGTCCTTGTAGGTGTCATAGGCTTCCTTGAAGCCCTTCGGCGTGGTGACCTTGCCATCTTCAAGCGTGCAGCCTTCCACATCACCGCTCTGGTTGAGCGGGGCAATCTCGGATTCGCAGAAGCGGGCCATTTCGTCGAGGACGGCGTCCACGATGTCGGGCGTGACTTCTTCGCCGCCAGGCAGTGTTGCGTAATGGGAGTCGTAATCGAAGACCTCGTGCATGAGGAACTTCATGTCGCGCAGGGGCGCTTTGTACTGATGCATGGTGATTTCCTATCAAAAAGGATCGGTAGCGCCACCTGGGGGGCAAGGCGCCGCGATTCGCTGCCGGAAACAACAGCGCGTCAATGAGCCTGCAGCGGACTGCCAGGCCATTTGCAGCCGACTCTAAACCAAAGTGTGCGCCGCAGCAAAGACGGTTTTCTGGCGAACTGGCGAAAACCCAGTAAACACCATGCGCATGCGTATGGTGCTAGGCGTCGACGTCGTCCATATCCGCCTGTCCGCTGAGTTTTCTGCGCACATGTGACCAGCTCAGGCCGATGGCCATCGCGGTTGATGTGGCGATGATGCCGAGCCAGATTAGGGTCTGCGTGGAGTGCTTCTTGACCAGTCCCAGGTCGAACAGCAGCCAGATCAGGCTGCCGATCAGGGCGGCGACCAGGCCGATGCCAATCGGCCCGAGTGAACGCCAGCTCGCGCGAACATAAATCGTCCAGCCAATGACCAGAGCCAGGCCGGCGACGGCCTTGATGGCGCTGAAGGCGCCGATGTCGGCGAAGGCCCATTGCAGATAGGCAAAGCCGCTCGGGTTGTAGGTTGCCGCAACCAGAATGAGGGCGAAGACCCAGCGCTGGAAAAAGTCGCCCCAGCCAAATCGGTTTACTGCCATGGTGTTTTCAATGCTCCTCTGGCCCTGCTGGGAGGGTGTATGGCGATGTGTCCGGAGCCCGCAGCATATCGTCCTGCCGGGCGGCTCGCCAGCCGTGTCGCCGGCGTCTGGCCTGTCGGTATCGGGGGGGCTGAGAGACCATAGCCACGCACAAAAAAGCCGGTGGAGGGTCGCCCCGTCCACCGGCTTGCGTCTGCTTGCAGGCGCGTTTTAGCGGGTCGCCCGCCGGCGCAGGCCGAGTAGGGTCAGCAGCACGATCA
>JBFHON010000117.1:0-8667 GCA_041593295.1 Oceanococcaceae bacterium
GTAGGCATCCTGGCCCGGTGGCCACGGTTTGCCACCGCTATGCGGCTCGGATGCGGTGGACGGCTCGATAAGCAGCGCGTTGGTTTCCACGCCGCGGCCAAGATCGACCCAGGACTGGTAGCTGCGGTCGTAGTCCGCGCTGCGGTCCGGTTCCAGCAGCAAGCCCCGGCCATCCGGTTCGTCGGCCACACCACCGGGTACGTGACAGGTCCGGCAATAGTCCAGATGCGGCTGCACACTCTGCGCGAAGAAAGCGTTGAGGCCTTCGGCATTGCGGGCATCCGCCTCGAGCAGTGCCGCACCCGGCCTTCCGCCTTCGCACGCCGCCACCAGCGTCAACAGCGCAACCCATCCACCCCGCAGAAGGAACCTGAACTCCGACATCATTAATTTTGTCTCCCCAGCATCGCCACAAGCTGCCGACCCATGGGTCTGGCAGCACTAATTACATTGTGCGCGCCCAGGGGGGATGAGCGTGAGGGAAAATCGTGCCAAGATGCTTGTCATTCGGGGCCACCCGCACTGCTGCCCACCATGCCGACCCACAACCCCGGGCTGACCATTCCTGCTGGTTACCTGCACCTGATCCGCAAGCTGTGCGACGAGCGTGGCATCCGTTCCGAGGCCCTGATGCAGGGCTTTGATACCGGGCCGATGCAGGCACCGAACGGGCGCCTGCCGATGGCTCAGGTTGCAACGCTGCTGCAGGACATCATTGGCCAGGACCCGGCCATGGCCTATGAAATCGGGCTCAATGCCAACCTCACCACCCACGGCTTCGTCGGGATGGGCTTGATCACGCTTCCAGACGTGCGCAGTGCTCTGGAGTTCGGGAAGCGCTACGTCAACCTGCGAACCCCGTTCGTGACATTCGACTACACCATTGCCCAGGGCGTGGTCACGATTCAGGTTGACAACACGGTGCCCCTCGGGCCGCTGCGTCAATTCGTGTTTGAACACTTCCTGACCGGAATCTGGCGGATCGCCGAAGGTCTTGCTGCCACCGTCCACATGCCGTTTGCCGGAGCCGAAATTCTGTTTGACTTCGCCGAACCCGCATATTTCGCGGACTATCGCGAGCGCCTGCCGCACTGTCGCTTCGACCAGCCCCTCAACGCGCTGCGGTTTCCGTCAGCACTGCTGGACCGGCCGCTCACAACCTCGGATGAAACGGCTGCCCAGCTGGTGCTGGCCGAATGCGAAAAGGAGCTTGCCGAGGTCGGTGCCACGCAAGTCAGCATGACGGCACGCGTGCGCGCGGTGCTGGCGCGGGAGCCGGCCGCCCCATCGCTGACCTCGACAGCCAGCCGCCTGCATCTGTCCACCCGCAGCCTCAAGCGCAGGCTGGCCTGTGAAGGCACGAGCTACACACAGCTGGTCGAAGCCCGGCGACAGCAGCTTGCCCGCCAGTGGCTGTCCGAAAGCAAGCTCAGCGTTCGCGAGATCTCCACCCGGCTGGGTTACCGCGACCCGGCGAATTTCACCCGCGCATTCCGCAAGTGGACCGGACAGACACCGTCGGACTTTCGCGCCAGGGATTGAACGGCCCGGGCAAAGCCCGCCGCAGCAGCGGGTAGAATGCGGCACGGTTTTCGCAGGCCGGGATCGGGCAGCGTGCCTGGTTCGAACCTTGCGCCATGTGACTGAGTAACACCCCGAGCCATGAAAACCGTAGTGATCAACCAGGAGCCGGTGGAGCTATACAAGCTGCTGAAGTTCGAGGGGCTGGCCGACAGCGGCGGCGAAGCCAAGCAGGCGGTGGCCAGCGGCCAGGTCAAGCTCAACGGCAAACCCGAATTGCAAAAGCGCAAGAAAATTGTCGCCGGTGACGTGATCGAGTTCGGCGGGACGCGCTTTACCGTACAGCTCGCACCGAAGTAGGCCGCGGGTGGCGCTCAAACCGACGATCTACAAGCTGCAGGTCGACCTGTCCGACGTTGATCGCGGCTTTTATGACACGTTGCCGCTGACGCTGGCGCAACACCCTTCCGAAACGCTGGAACGCATGATGGTCCGGGTGCTGGCCTATTGCCTGCACGCCTCCCAGGAACCCGTGTTTGGCAAGGGTGTCAGCAGCATCGAGGAAGCGGACCTGTGGCAGAAGTCCCTGGACGGGCGCATTCAGCACTGGATCGACGTTGGCGAACCTTCGGTGGAGCGCATCCGCAAGGCCTGCAACCTGGCGGACGCGGTCACGCTGTATGGGTTCAACACCAAGGCCGAGCTGTGGTGGCAGCAGTCGGCCGACAAGGCCAGCCGCGACAACCTCACCGTGCACCTGTTCCCGTGGGCCGAAATCAGGCAACTGGCCAGCATGGTCCAGCGCACCATGCGCCTGTCGGTCACCATCACCGGTCAATCTGCCTACATTGCCACCGACCAGGGTGAATGCGAAGTGGCGTGGCGCACGCTGTCCGGCTAGACGCCGCGGGGAGTCCGGCTCAGGCGTACTTGGCCAGCAGCCGGGTGGTCTCGCTGATGACTTCGCGGGTTCTGCCCGGGTCGGCTGCGGCCAGCTCGGACTCCAGGCTGCAGGCGAGCATTTCGTAAAAGGCCTTGTCCAGCGCCTTGCGTGCAGCAGACAACTGCTGGGCAACCGCATCACAGGAGGCATCCTTTTCGATCATGCCGACCACCCCGCGAATCTGCCCTTCGACACGACGCAGGCGATTGACCACATCGCGCTGGTGGGCTTTGCGATAACTGTCTGCGGCTACGGGCGGATTCTCGGCCATGACACCTCTCTCCCAACGGGGAGCACAGGCAGGTTGCCCATACCCCGGACGGTATGCGTTCCATCATACACAGCCGAATGGCCGCCAAAAAAAGGCCCGCACGGTGGCGGGCCTGGATCGAACAGCGGCGGGAGCCATCTGTTGTTTATTTCACGGTGCCCTTGATAAAAGCCACCAGTCGCTTGACGAAGCTGGTGTAGGGCGGAGCCATCAGCAGCGACGCTGCGAACTTGTTCTCCATCACGGTCCGCTCGTGCGAGAAGGCCTTGAACCCCCATTTGCCGTGGGAGGCACCAATGCCGGAATTGTTCACCCCGCCAAAGGGAGCATTCATGTGCAGATACTGCAGTGTGCAGGTATTGATGCAGGTGCCTCCGGCACTGGTTTCGCCGACCACCTTGTTGATGGTGCTGCGCTTGCTGCTGTACAGGTACAGCGCCAGTGGCTTCGGTCGTTCGTTGATGTAGTCGATGACTTCCTGGATGTTCTTGTACGGGACGATCGGCAGCAGCGGCCCGAAGATTTCTTCGTTCATGATGCGCGCATCCATCGGGACGGCATCGAGCAGGGTCGGTGAAATCGACCGCTTCTCCGTATTGGCAATGCCCCCGAAGGCGACATGCGCCCCCTTGTCCGTGGCCTCGGCCAGCAGCGAGCTGACCCGCTCGAAGTGGCGTTCGTTGACGATCTTGCAGTAGTCCGGGGACTGCGTCGCGTCCTTGCCGTAGGTTTCCTCAAGGTGCTTGGCTGCCTCCTTGATGAAGGCATCCTTTTTCGACTCGTGAACGAAGATGTAGTCCGGCGCGATGCAGGTCTGCCCGGCGTTCAGGAACTTGCCGAAGTTGATGCCCTTGGCCGCACGTTCTGCGTCCGCGGTTTCATCGACGATGGTCGGGCTCTTGCCGCCCAGTTCCAGCGTGACCGAGGTGAGATTCTTGGCCGCCGCGGCCATCACCAGCTTGCCCACGGCCGGGCTGCCGGTGAAGAAGATGTGGTCGAAAGGCATTTCCAGCAGGGCGGTGGTTTCCTCCACGGCGCCTTCCACGACGGCAACTTCGCTTTCGTCGAAGCTCTCACCCACGATCTTCTTCAGCAGTGCCGAGGTCGCCGGGGTCAGTTCCGACGGCTTCAGGATCGCCGTGCAGCCCGCTGCCAGTGCAGGAACCAGTGGCATCAGCGCCAGGTTCACCGGGTAGTTCCACGGCGCGATGATCAGCGACACGCCCTTGGGCTCGTAGCGGACGCGGGTCTTGGTCCCGAACATCAGCATGGTGGGCCAGACGCGCTCACCCTTCATCCAGCCTTTCAGGTGTGACTTGAAGGACTTGATCTCGGCCAGCACCGGGATCAGTTCACCCAGTTCGACTTCGGTGTCCGGCTTGCCGAAATCCGCAGCGCAGGCCTCCTTGATGGCCTCTTCATTGTTCAGAATGACATCACGCAGACGATTCAGGCGCTCGATGCGCTCTGCGGCAGTACTGGTCCGCCACTTGATGGCAGTTCCCTGCTGTTTGGCAAAAATGCGTTTCATGTCCGCGATGGCGGCGTTTTCGAAGCGCGGATCCGCCTCGGCAGGGTTAGCGACGGCTGTCATTTTTTCTCCTCGTCACGTGAGGACGCCGCAATCCCGGTTTGCATACAGCGCCCATAGAACCAGTTAGCTTAGACCAGAGCCACGCTGAACCACCAGCTGCCAGGCTCCGGAATAGTTGTTTTATCGTCGGGCCTCAGCGCTGGCAGTCCACCACATAGCGCCCGACGACACCTCCGGCGATCAGTTTGTCGCACGCCTCGCCAACACCGGCGAGGGGGATGACTTCGCCGGTCCACAGCGCGGCATCAACGGACCATTCACCGAACAGCTCTTCCCAAACCGCCAGCCGGCGCTCCATCGGTGTTTCCACCGAGTGGATACCCAGCAGGTTGACGCCACGAAGAATGAACGGCATCACGGTGGTTTCCAGCTTGTGGGACGCGGCAAGCCCGATGCTGGCGACATTCCCCCAGAGGTTCGTTTCGGCCAGCAGCGATGCCAGGATGGTGCCGCCGACGTTGTCGACAACGCCACCCCAGCGGGCCTTGAGCAAGGGGGCCTTCGCCGCCTCGATGTCACGGGCGTTGTACAAGGCTGTTGCACCGAGGGCCTTCAGGTACGGCTCCTGGTCCAGCTTGCTGGTCACCGCAACCGGTTCGAAACCCAGCTTGGCCAGCAAGGCGATGGCCACGGAACCCACACCGCCGGTGGCACCGGTCACGGCAATCGGCCCCATGTCGGGGGTCTGGCCATTTTCCAGCATCCGCATGATGGCCAGACCAGCAGTAAACCCGGCTGTCCCGTAGGCCATTGCCCCCTGGGCGCTGATACCGGCCGGACGGGCGACCAGCGCGTCGGTCGCCACCACGGTCTCGGTGGCCAGCCCGCCATCAAACATTTCGCCGATGTTGCAGCCGGTGACCAGCACTTCGGCCCCCACGGGCCAGCGCTCGCTGGTCGATTCGGTGATTTCACCGGCCAGGTCGATTCCGGCAACGCAGGGGAAGGTGCGCATGATGCGACCTTTGCCGGTAACGGCCAGGGCATCCTTGTAGTTCAGGCTGGACGCGTCGACGCGCACCCGCACATGGCCATCCTGCAAAGGCAGCGCCTGGCGCTCCTTGAACGTAGCGCCCTCACCCTTTGCAGCAACTTCCCAAACCTTGACCATCCTCAGTTCCTCACTCAATTCCGTATGTCGTGCCGCAGTGTAATCGACCGCCGCGCACACTCGCCGGCGCGCTCCTGACGGGAAGGTACCGGGCAACGTCCCTGCCTGAATGCCGCGCTTTCACACCGCAGGACGGCGGGGCCTGCGGATCAGGTGCACACCGCCCCCCACCAGCAGCAGGGCCGCGGCGAGGGCGGTGAGCAAGGCTGGCCACCAGCGGCGCAGCAGCATCTTCTGCCCGTTGCGGTAGGTCTGCTGGATGTAGTCATAACCCTCCGGCATCTCGAGGACGCCGTTTTCCCGGGCATAGGCCGCATAATCGGCCAGCATCGCGGCGTAGCGTTCGGGCATGCGTTCCCGCAGGTCATGCACCTCACCCGGGTCCTTGCTGATGTCGTACAGGTGCCATTCGCCATCACCCAGCGGCGGCAGGTTGCGCAGCAGCTTGTAGTCACCCTTGTAGACGGCGGCGTTGCCGGCCAGTTCGTAGCCGATGGGTTTGTCGGCAGGGTGAACCTCGGTAGTTTCCCGGCGCAGCAGCGCACCCAGACTGACCCCGGTGATCGGTTCGACGATTTTTTGCTGGTACACATCCCCGGTCACCGGCGTGTTCGTCAGTTCCAGGATGGTGGGGGCGATGTCTTTCACATGGGTCAGCGCCTTCTGGACCTGGCCGCCGGCCAGTTGACCCGGCCAGGACACGATCAACGGGACGCGCACGCCGCCCTCGCCGGCCCAGAACTTGAAATAGGCGCCCGGTGACACGGCCGCACTGGCCCAGCTCGGACCGATGGCGGCGTAGCTGCCCTTGCTGCCCAGGTCTTCCAGGGCGATTGAATAATTGAAGTTGACCCAGGCGGCCATGGTGCGAAAGGCGAGCGGGTCGGAGGGCTCCGCCCCGTTATCCGAGAGAAAGATGAAGACGGTGTTCTCGTACTCGCCGATCCTCTTGAGGTAATCGATCAGACGACCCACGTGGAAGTCCATGGCTTCGAGCATCCCGGCATACACCGCCATCTTGCGCGCGTTGTAGGCTCGGTCCCGGGCGCTCAGCGAATCCCAGTCCTCGGTGCTCGACATCGTCGCGAATTCGGCCTCCGGCGGAATCAGCCCCCGCTCCACGGCGCGGTCGCGGCGCTGCTGGCGGATGGCGTGCCAGCCCACGTCATAGCGGTCCACGTACTTGTCCACGAACTCGGCCGGCGCCTGGATCGGGATGTGCACCGCCTGAAAACCGATATTGGCGAAAAAGGGCTGGCCATCCGCATGGTTTTCATCAATGAATTCGATCGCCTTGTCGACGAAATAGCGGGAAGAATAGAAGTCATCCGGCAACTGGTGCTCCGCGCCATCGGCATACCAGTGCGCCTTGTCATAAAACGGGAGGTAACTGCGTTGCTCCCAGTTGTCCGCACCGGTGTCGCCCAGCGAGATCGTGCGCTCGAAGCCACGGTTGTAGGCCCGCTTTTCCGGGGCATTGCCCAGGTGCCATTTGCCAATGTGGTAGGTGTGGTAGCCGTTGTCGCGCAGCCGCTGGGCAATGGTCACCACCCGGTCATTCAATACACCGTCGTAGCCGGGCTTCCCCTTGTGTTCGGCCGGCATGACGATATCCATGTTGCCGAGCCCGTTGCGGTGATTGTCCACGCCGGTCATCAACATCGCCCGCGTCGGCGAGCACGATGCCGTGGTGTGGTAGTTGGTGAACAGGGTGCCTGCTGTCGCCAGCGCATCGAGATTCGGCGTGTCGATCTCCCCGCCGTAGGCGCCAAGGTCGGAATAACCGACATCATCGCCGATCAGCAACACCACATTCGGCGAACGGGCCATCGCTCCCGGCACCTGCAACGCTGCCAGCAGGGCAACCGCCCACACATTTCCTGCTTTCACCGAGTCTCCTCCTGGTTCTGATGCCCGCCTGCCCCACCGGACTGGTGATCAGCCGGAGCACTCAGACGGGCCACGATACACCGCAAACGGCCACCTTGCGGTTTTTTTACACGATGTTAATATCCCCTTCAAGGATATTGACATCTTGTTAATTTACGCACGGCGGCACTCCCGGGTGACGCTGGGGGAGACAATCAAATGCCCAGCCAGCCTGAGCCGCCACGCAGCTCCGAACGGTCGCAGCTGAGCCCCTGGCAGCTACCCGACGGTGGACACGCAATGGCGCCGGGCCCAGGCAGCACACCCGGCCCGGACCGCGGCTTCAAGGCACTCGGGGAAGCCGCGAGCACCGCCCACTGCACGCTGCTGCTGACCCTCACGCTGGCACTGGGTGCCTGCCAGGGCGGACGCGAGGAGCTCACCGCTTCGCCCGCCCCGCCCGCGAACGAAGCCACCGCCGGGTTCAGTGGCGATTGCGCCGACCATCGTCCGGGCTTCAAGAACGCCTATTTCGGTGACCTGCATACCCACACCTCGTTTTCGCTGGATGCGTATTTCTTCAACGCGCTGACCGACCCGCGAGTGGCACACCGCTTTGCCAAGGGTGAAGCGCCCCTGTCACTGCCCGCACAGGGCTCGCAGGACGTATTCACACCGGCCCGTGAAATCCGCATTGACCGGCCACTGGACTTCAACGCCGTGACCGACCACGCCGAGTTTCTCGGCGGCTTCAGCACGCTCTGCGAGGCCGCGCCGGGCAGCAATGCCTTGTGCGACCAGTTGATCGGCCAGGGCATACGCGACGACATCCGGCAGATCGCCGCCGGTAATACCCCCTTCCAGACCGCCCTGCTGCAGTCGCTGATTGCCGACCTGCCGACGTCGCTGATGCCCTGGCAGGAAACCCAGCAGATCAACGAGGAGGAATACGACCCCTGTACCTATTCCACGTTGCATGGCTACGAATACACCTCCAACTCGCTGTCGCAGATGTTTCACCGCAACGTCATCTTCCGCGGCGATGCCAGCACCCTGCCGCTGGATGTGTTCCCGGCGGTAGGGCCGACCGCAGCCCTGATTCCGGAAAACGGCAACGATGACTGGCGGCTGTTCGACCACCTGCAAAGCGCCTGCCTGGACCGGGCCGACTGCGACGTGCTGACCATCGTGCACAACTCCAACCGCTCGGACGGGCACATGTTCCTCGCTGCCGGCGAGAGTGCGGGTCTCGATGTTCAGGGCGACCTCAGCGGGGTGCCGCTGGGGCGCAAGCTGCAGAGCACCGATATCTATTTCCCGATGACCGCCGACGATGCCGCCCTGCGGCGGCGGATCGA
>JBFHON010000118.1:0-8661 GCA_041593295.1 Oceanococcaceae bacterium
ACCGACCAGCCACGGGCCGTGTTCCTGATGCCGATGTCGGCCTTGTAGCGGGTGTATGCGTCCTGGCGTTTTTTCTCCTCCAGGTCCACGTCGAGGATCTGGTCGGATTCATATTCGACCAGGGTGCCGGCGGTGAAGGTCAGGTCCCGCCCGAGTCGACCGATACCGGGCAGGTCGGTGAAAGGAATGTTCAGCCGCAACGACAATGTGGCGGAAATTTCCGGCGCAAACGGGAAGGGGCGGCCGCTCTGATCGCAGCGGGGATTTCCGTCGTCGTCCGTGTCCTTGTTGCTGTTGCCGGCCGGGCACTCGCCATCGACGAACTTGATGAACTCGGTATCCAGAAAGCCCAGGCTCCCGGCGACCGTCAGCCAGTCGGTGGCCAGCCACAGCATATCGGCTTCGATGCCCTGGGCGAGCGCCTCCTCGGCGTTCACCACGCGCGAAGTCCCCAGGCCAATCGTGCCTTCGGGGTTTTCCCGAATCAGCACCTGGAAATCCGTTGCGACTTCGCGGAACAGCGACACATTGAGCTGGGCGGCACCGCCGAGCAGCTGGGACTTGAAATCCAGGCCCCAGTTGGTGGCCTTTTCCTTGTCAAAGCTCAGGTCGTCGTCTTCGTAGCCCCGGTCACGCACCGGGTCGGTGCCCTCGCGAAACGCAAAGGCGTTGTAACCACCACCCTTGAAGCCTTCCTCGTAGTGCAGAAATACCGACAGCGCATCGGCCGGAGTCCAGTTCAGGGAGATCTTCGGCTGAAAGGCGCTCTCCTGCAGCTCGCGGTCAGCGGTGAATTCCTCGGCACCAATCGCCACCAGCGAGGCATTTGCCCCTTCGCCGGTGAACACGGAATCCCAGTGCGCGGTTTTGGTTTCATGGGTGAATCGCCCGCCCAGTTCGACACCCCATGCGGTGCTCAGGCGCAGTTGCACGTGCCCGTAGATCGACACGGCATCGGCGCGCTGCTCGAAGATCTGGTCGAATTCATCGTAGCTGGCATCGGTGTCGGTGGGGTTGATGGGCGCAGCGCCGACAATGCCGCCCACCAGCAGGTCGGCCGGCTGCTCGGAAGCGGATTCCTGACCGGCATCGAGGGCAGAGGCGGTGACCAGGTCGTAAAAAGGCCCGTTGTTGATCCCGAAGCGGAAATGCGAGTCCAGAATCTCGCGTCGACTGGCGGTGACCCCGACCAGCACATCGGTCTCCCCGCGCGAGCCCAGACCAAAGAGGCCTTCCAGGGTGGGCAGCACGCTGCGCAGTTCGAGGTAGCTCATCGGGGAGCGGTCGCTGCCGTAACCATTGACGGCTTCGGCCGGCGAGAAATCCGTGTCCAGGGCCAGGTCCTGCTCCAGGACCGCATGCGCGCCGATGGCCGTGAACGACCATGCGCCCCAGTCCTTTTCCCACAGACCCCGGTAACGGCGGATATCGACATTGCGGTAGTCCTCCAGGTCCTGGGAGGTGACCCAGTTGCCGGGGCTGAAGTCGGCATCGGGGTCGTAGCGCCGAATCGTGTCCTGAAAGTTGGGGCCGGCACTGATGGTTTCCATGGCCGCACCGCCGTCGTACAGGTTGAAATCCTCGATGGCGAGTTGCAGCCGCGAGCCCTGCAGGTCCGGCCATTCGAAGGTCAGGCGCAGACCGCTGCGTCGGCGGTCTTTGAGCTGCGCCGGGGCGGTGTCCAGAACCTCGGCAGTGGTGTTGCGTACAAAACCATCGCGGGCGTCATACAGGCCGGCGATACGGTAGTTGAGGCCGTCGCTGACGGGGCCGCCGAATGCGGCCTCCAGGTGCTGGCGGTTCAGCTCGCCAATTTCTGCTGACAGATAGCCCTCAGGCTGGTCGGAGGGACCGTTGGAGATGACGTGAATCAGGCCGGCAGTGGTGTTCTTGCCGAAGCTGGTTCCTTGCGGTCCACGCAGGACCTCCATGCGCTGCACGTCGAACAGTGCCGCCAGGAAATACGGCACCCGGGTATGTGGTACGCCATCCAGGGCCATTCCCACCGGGGGCTCGAAGGACTTGTTGTTGTTGTTGAAGGTGAAGCCGCGTACCCGCGGGGCGGCAAAGAAGCCGGCCGCATCAACCGAGGCGTTGGGCACCAGTTGCAGGGCTTCGCCGACATCGGTGACCCCCTGCTCGATCAGGAATTCCTCGGTCAGGGCCGTCATCGAAATGGGCACATCCTGAATCGACTGCTCGCGCTTCTGGGCTGTCACCACGATTTCCTCGATGGTGCGGCGGCCGGGTTCGCGCTGCGCTTCCAGCGGCTCTCGCTCTTCTTCGGCCAGGGCAATGGTGGCCAGGGGTTCAGGCTCCGGGCTTCCGGCGCCGCTCGTTTGCGGGGCGGGTGTCGGCTCGGGGGGCGCGCTGCCGGAGTCGGCGGCGGACGCATCGTCCGTAGAGGTGCCGAACAGGGCATCCCAGTCGGGTTCGCCCTGCGCGCTCAGCGGCAGCCCTGTGGCTACGGCGCCCAGAATGCAGGCCAGGCCGAGCACACAGGGGCGCAGCACGGAAGATTCCGTCCACCGGATATTGCAGGCCATACATTGTCTCCTCGGGCACCGTTGTCAGGGTGTTGAATTGCTGCCGTTCGCGGGTGCCGCTACGCGTCGGCGCTTTGCCCTCAGGGGCCGTTGGGTTCCCGGGGCATGTCGGGGTGGGTATCAGCCACCCCCAGAATCCGTAACGCAAAGCGCGCGTAGGTGTGGGCAATCCCGTCCACGCTCTGGTCGCTGTCGTCGCCATACCAGTAAGCCACCCGCAGGCCCATGCCGCCGATGGCGGCAGTGGCCAGCCAGGCGTCCTCCAGCGCAAAGTCGCCGCCAGCCATGCCGCGTTCGATCAGGGTCTGCAGCTGCTGGGTGCTCTGCTCGCGCAGCTGAAAGACATGTCCGCCAATTTCCGGCTTCAGCGCGTGCAATTCGGCATTGGCAACCACCGCCAGCATCGACAGCTCGGCGTGCATGCGCACATGGGCTTGCACGAAGGCCACCACCTGCGCTGCGGGTGTGGGTTGGCATTCGAGCAGCGCCGTGCTGGTGCGCCGGTAATGCTCGGCGTGGCCGATGCCCACCAGTTCAGCCAGCAGGTGCTGCTTGGAAGGAAAGTGCGAGTAGATCGTCGCCGGCTGGATGCCGGAAGCCGTGGCGATATCCCGCATCGATGCCCCTTCGAAGCCGTGCTCCGCGAACAGGTGCAGGGCCGCATTGAGGATCGCACCTCGCGAACCCTGGCTGGCTGATTCGGGCAGGTCAGGGGTGGCAGTGGCGGCCAGACGGCGGACCGGGGCAGTAGCGGAATTCAACGGTAGGTGTCTCCGGGCTGACGATGAACCGAACGAACGTTCGTATTGACATCGGGAGCAAAAGCTATATCGTGTGGTTGCAGGTTGTCAACAGCCGAACGAATGTTCGTGTTGCAACAGGAGAACAGGAATCGACGGCGCGATGGAGGAGACACCGGATGCCGCACTATCAAGCACAGGACCTTGCGGTCCCGGGTGGATCACTGCGTTTTGCCCAGTGGGGGCAGCGCGGGCCGGTGGTGCTGGCCTCGCACGGCCTGACCGCCAACCACACCTGCTGGCACGCCCTGGCGGACCAGCTCGGAGATGACTTTCGCCTGATTGCCCCGGACCATCGCGGGCGTGGCGGGAGTGCCGGCATCAGCGGGCCCTTCGGCATGGAAGCCCATGCCAGTGACCTGATAGCGATCCTGGATTGTCTGCAGCTGCCGCAGGCGGATCTGGTGGTCGGCCATTCGATGGGCGGCTTTGTGGCCGCGGTGGCCTGTGCCGGTTACCCGCAACGATTCCGGCAGGCCCTGTTCGTCGACGGCGGCTTTCCGCTGATTGATGCGCTGCCGGCCGGTATGTCGGTGGAGCAACTCACCCAGGCCATCATCGGGCAATCGATGCAGCGACTGGACATGCGCTTTGCTTCCCGTCCGGAATACCACGCCTTCTGGCAGCAGCACCCGGCTTTCGTCGATGCCTGGTCGGACTATGTGCGTGAGTACGTGGACTATGACCTGGTGGGAGAGGCGCCCGGGCTGCACTCCGGCGTCAGCAAGGCGTCGATCCTCGATGACGTTGCCAGCGAACTGGTGTCCGACGTCATTCCCGAGGCACTGGGCAGCCTGCAGCAGCCGGTTCGCTTCGTGCAGGCGCCGCGGGGTCTGACCAATGGCGACCCGCTGTATACGCCCGAGCGCATAGCCGACGGGGGGCGCCGGCTGCCGCATTTCAGCCATGCGGTTGCTGCGAACGTCAACCACTTCACCATTGTGCTGTCACGCGCGGGGGCCGAACAGCTCGCGGCCGAGGTGCGGGGGCTGCTGACATGAAGCGCCAGGCTCTGGTGCTGCTGGGCGCCGTCGCGTGGACCGGAATCACGTCGGCACAGCAGCTGGACTACGGCCACAACCCGCCGGTGGGGCCTGCAGTCGCCGAGTTTGCCGAAGACTTTCCGGTGCTGATGGACACGGAGTGGGACATCCCGCTGGGCGGCTTCGGCGGGGTCCGGCGCGGGGCAGACCCGGGTCATGTTCCGGTGATCTTCGTGCACGGAAACAACGTGGACGCCTGCGACTGGAAACTGGTGCGGGACGATTTCCGCGCGGCGGGCTGGAGCGACCAGGCGCTGTGGGCGCTGTCCTATAACGGGCTCGGCAATGATGTGGGCAACTACAGCCTGCGCCCGGATCAGCGCTGCAAGGACGAGCACGCGGCGCGCAATGGTGGCGACAGTGTCAGCCGGATCACCGCGAACGACATCAATGTGCCCGACCTTTACGCCTTCATTCTGGCGGTGCAGGACTACACCGGTGTGCGCCGCTTTTCGCTGGTCGCGCACTCCCTCGGGGTCACCGTGGCCCGGAAGACGCTCAAGGTGTATCCGGAGCTGCGGGCCGACCTGGTGGCCTTTGTCGGCATCGCCGGCGGTAACCACGGCACCACGCTGTGTTCACCCGGTAGCGAATACCTGCTCCATGGCTGTGACGAGCTGACCCCGGGCAGTGACTGGCTGGCCGATTTGAACGGGGAGGCGGGAGGCGACGAAACCTATGCGCCCGCGCGGTGGATGACCCTCTATGACGGCAGCGGCACCGGGGATGGTGCGTATGCGCCGCCCGATGAAAAGAGCCCGCGTCTGGAAGGGGCGGATAACCGCGAATACCCCGGTATGGCGCACAACGGTCTGCGGGTGGAGCCGGCGCTGGTCGAGGAATACCGCCTTTTTCTGGAAGCTGCAGAAACACAAACGATGGGAGATACAGACATGGTGACGAAATCAGGCAGCGGTGCGCTGTCATGGCTGGTGCTGCTTCTGCTGGGTTGCAGAACATTGCGGGGGCTGCCCGCCGCTGGCCGGCGCTTTGGTGCTGCGGTCGGGACGACATTACTGGCCGTTTTCGCGCTGGCCGGTGCGGCCACTGCGGCAGCGCCGTCGGTGCCGCCGCCACAGCCTGCCCCTGCACAGTTTCCGGCCGACTTTCCCCGGCTCACCGATGCCGAACACGGCTTTGTACTCGGCGGTTTTGGCGGTGCGCAGAGTCTGCAGCCGAACCATGTCCCGGTGATCTTCGTGCACGGCAACACCGCCGATGCCTGCAGCTGGAGGCTGGTCGCCGATGATTTCGCGGCCGCGGGGTGGAACCCGCAATCCCTGTGGGCGCTGTCATATAACGGTGTCGGTGCGGACAAGGATCAGGCGCCGGGGCGTCCCGACCCGCGGTGCGCGCAGCAGCGGGCCGACAGCGGCGGGGACAACATTCCGCGCATTACCAGCAACGAGGTCAATGTGGCCGATCTGCATGCCTTCATCCAGGCCGTGCGTGGCTATACCGGCAGTGCACAGTTTTCGCTGGTCAGCCATTCGTTGGGTGTCACGCTGGCCCGGCGGGTGTTGCAGAAGTACCCGGAGTTGCAGGCTGATCTTGTTGCCTTTGTCGGCATTGCCGGCGGGAACCATGGGACCAGCCTGTGCCCGCCCGGAACCGAAACCCTGTTCCCGGCCTGTGCGGAACTGCAGGCCGGCAGCCCCTGGCTGGCCGCATTGAACGGTGACGAGGAAAAGGCAGCATTTGCGCCGGCCCGCTGGATGATGGTCTACGACGGAACCGGGGCCGGTGATGTGGCCTACCAGGGCGAACTGGCCGGGTCGCCGGCGCTAGCCGGGGCGGACAATCAGACCTTCCCCGGGTTCAACCATAACGACCTGCGCGTGCTGCCGGAAATCGTCGCGATCTACCGGGAGTTTCTGGAGGACAGCGAAGACGCGCGCCGTGCCCGCTGCAATCCGGCCCAGCGCTTCTATCAGCGGGTGTTCGGCCCGCAACGCACGGAGTGCAACTAAGCCATGCTCGCGTGGGGGTTGTTCCTTGTCTACATGCTGGCCACGGCCTGGCTGAGCTGGCTGGGCTACAAGCGCACCCGGGGGTTCAGCAGTTTTGCACTGGGCTCGGGGCACATGTCACCGTGGGTCGTCGGCGTGACCCTGGCCGCAGCCAGTGCCTCGGCGGCGACTTTCATCATCAACCCCGGCTTTGTGTACGTGGACGGGCTGTCGGCATGGATTCACATGGTTCCGGCAACTTTTGCCGGGTTCATGACGATGATTACGCTGCTGTCGTTCCGTTTCCGGCAGATCGGCTCGGCCAATGGCGCGCTGACGATCCCTGACTGGATCGGGCGCCGCTACCGGCGCCCCGGCTATGCCCTGTTTTTTGCCTGCGCCAACCTGCTCGCGTTTGCCTTTGTGGTGCTGCTGGTCGGCGGCATCTCCATCGTGATGCAGCAACTGCTGGGGGTGGACAACACGACGGCCCTGCTGATTACGCTGGTGTTCGTGACCGGCTACGTGTTCATCGGCGGAACCTATGCCCACGTGTTCACCAACATGTTGCAGGGCAGTCTGATGATCATCGTCGCGCTGGTGGTGGTGGCCTCCGGGCTGCCGATGGTCCTGGGTGACTGGAGCGGCTTTGTCGGCGCGATCTCGGCCCAGGACCCTCTGCTGCTGGCGCCAGTGAAGACGGACGGAAAACTGTTCAACGATGTGTTTTCCATTTATGTCGCCGGTTTCCTGGTCGGTGCCGCGGTGGTGTGCCAGCCGCACATCCTGACCAAGGCCCTGTATGTGAAGGACGACCGTGACGTGCGCACCTATCTGTTCGTGCTGGCCGGGGCGCTGGGGCTGTTTTTCCTGCTGGGGACGGTGGGCTTCTACGCGCGCCTTGCCGTTCCTCCGGAGCAACTGGTTGATGCAGTCAGCGGGGCATTTCGCCAGGACCTGGTCATGACCATGTACCTGAAGAATGTGTTCCCGGACTGGGTGTTCACGCTGATAAGCGTGGTGCTACTGGCGGCGGCCATGTCGACCCTGGATGGCCTGCTGGTTGGTTTGTCGACGATCACGGCCAATGACCTGCTGCTGAACATCCTGCGCCGGTTTCGCCCGGGGCAGAGCGAGGAGGCGCAGATGGCATGGGCCTACAAGGCCAGCCATGTGGTGCTGGTACTGATAGCCATTGCCGCCTTCGCCGTGTTGCAGAACCCGCCGGCGCTGCTGGGGATTTTCGGGCAGGTCGGGGTCTACGGCCTGGTGCTTGGCGCGGTGCCGCCGCTGCTGGCCGGGGTCTGGTTCGAGCGGGTGCCCGGCGGGGTCATCTGGGCGGCGACGTTGCTGGCCATGGGCACGCACTTCGGTCTGTACCTGTGGGGAGCGGCGCTGTTCCCGTCAGTCACACTGACCTTTGCCAACCCGGGAGTGACGCTGGCGTTGTCCGTGCTGTTTGTCGTGATGCCCGCTATGCTTCTGCTGGCGGTAATCAACCGCAGAGAGACCATGCCGGCAACTGTCTGAGTGCGCTGAGTCGCCATCCGGTCAGAGGAGACAATCTTGGGGAACCACCGCCCGGGGACGGGTATTCCATGCGTATCAGGCCCTTTTCCGATTTGGGCACAGTGCTTGCGTGTCGGGTATTTGCCTGTGCGCGGCGCACCACCCAGAGGCTGGCGCGTTTTTTTTCAGGTGCCGTAAATGATTGAGTGGGAAGACATGTTGTTATGACAATGGGAGTGCAGGTGAGATCACGGCTATTCCTGCTGATTCTTGGTTCGGTATTTGCCGCGACGGTGGTCGCGCAGGACCCTGCGCCGGTTGAGGACACCGCGGACGAATCGGCCACTGCGGGCAAGAGCGTTGCCGTGGACTCCGCAAACGAACCGGACCTGTCGCTGGAGGCCATTGTCCGCAATATGCGGGAACAGGCCGAGGCTGACCTGCAGCAGTTGCAGCAGCGTGAACAGCGCTACCAGCAGCGGCTGGAAGCGGCGAAGGCGCGTCTGCGCCAGGCCACCGAAACGGTGGCAGCCCGCGAAGCCGAAGGGCGTCGCCTGGAGCAGGCCTTTGACGCCAACAAGGTTGAACTCAGCGACAAGTCACAACTGCTGAAGGACAAGATCGGTGCCCTGAAGGAACTGTTTGGGGTGTTCCAGCAGAACGCATCCGATCTCATTGGCGCCTTCATTGCTTCACCGACCAGCATTCAGTACCCCGATCGTGATGTCTGGCTGGAAGGTTTTGCCAACCGCATGAAGGATGCCTCCGAGGTGTCTTCCACGGCCGACATTCGGACGCTGTGGTACGAGGTCAT
>JBFHON010000119.1:0-8630 GCA_041593295.1 Oceanococcaceae bacterium
GAGTTCGCGCGCGATGATCGCCGCGTGACAGGTGCGGCCGCCGCGGTTCGTGACGATGGCGGCGCAGCGCTTCATGATCGGCTCCCAGTCGGGGTCGGTCATGTCGGTTACCAGCACGTCGCCCGGCTGGACGCGGTTCATTTCCTCGATGTTGCGCAGGTTGCGCACCGTGCCGGTGCCGATCTTCTGGCCAATCGCACGGCCTTCGGAGAGAATCTCGCCGCGCTGGCTGAGCTTGTAGCGTTGCAGCGTGCCGGAGCCGGCACGGCTCTTCACCGTTTCCGGGCGCGCCTGCAGGATGTAGAGCTTGCCGTCATTGCCATCCTTGCCCCACTCGATGTCCATCGGGCGGCCGTAGTGCTTCTCGATGATCATCGCCTGACGGGCGAGGTTCTCGGCTTCTTCGTCGTTCAGGCTCAGCTTGCAGCGATCGGCAACCGGCACATCGATGAACTCGACCGTTTTGCCCAGGGTGCGATCCTGGGTGTAGACCATCTGGGTAGCCTTGGCACCGACATTACGCCGCAGGATGGCGGGGCGACCGGCTTCCAGGTTGGGCTTGTAGACATAGAACTCGTCGGGGTTCACCGCACCTTGCACCACACCTTCGCCCAGGCCGAACGCGGAGGTGATGAAAACGACCTTGTCGAAACCGGATTCGGTATCGATGGTGAACATCACGCCGCTGGCGCCGATGTCGGAGCGCACCATGCGCTGGACCCCGGCCGACAGCGCGACTTCGCTGTGTTCGAAACCGTGATGCACGCGGTAGCTGATGGCGCGGTCGTTGTACAGCGAGGCGAATACCTGCTTGATGGCGTCGAGCACCGCGTCGATGCCGCGCACGTTCAGGAAGGTTTCCTGCTGGCCGGCGAAGGAGGCTTCGGGCAGGTCTTCCGCCGTGGCCGATGAGCGCACGGCAACCGAAATGTCGCCGTTTTCGGCAAGTTGCTCGAACGCGCTCCGGATATCCGCTTCCAGGCTGGGCGGGAAGGGCTGTTCTTCCACCCACTGGCGGATTTCCTTGCCGGTGCGCATCAGCGCCTGCACGTCTTCCAGGTCGAGACTCGACAGCGCGGCATGAATACGGTCGGCCAGCCCGTCATAGGCCAGGAACTCGCGATAGGCCGAAGCCGTGGTGGCGAAGCCATTGGGGACAGAAACCCCGGCTCCCGCCAGTTGGGAAATCATTTCCCCCAGGGAGGCATTCTTGCCCCCTACGGTTTCGACATCTCCCATGCCGAGTTGGGAGAACCAGATGACGGAAGCTGAACTCACGGCGTACCCTCGATAGCTGTGCGAGCGGCGTCGCAGGAATTGCACGCCGCCGGGTCTATACAAAAAACTGACATGACAAAGAGGCACCATGAGTACACAGCGGCAGGTCTACTTTCTTTCTGACCGCACCGGCATCACCGCCGAAACCCTGGGGAACAGTCTGTTATCCCAGTTTGACGACATCGAGTATCAGCGCACGACGCTGCCCTTCATCAATACACCGGACAAAGCACGCTCCACGGTGGCGTGGATTGGGCGGATGACCGATGCAACTCAGCCGCCCATTATATTC
The DNA here is from genome assembly GCA_041593295.1 of Oceanococcaceae bacterium. GTDB lineage: Bacteria > Pseudomonadota > Gammaproteobacteria > Nevskiales > Oceanococcaceae > MS8. The sequence goes on from JBFHON010000119.1 coordinate 1,571, forward strand.
AGCACGACGGTCAACGAGGAAATCCGCGCGATTCTGCGGACGGTCGCCGGCAGTTTCTTCGACCCCTTTGACACCTGGCTGGGCAGTCTTGAACAGACCCTGGGCCTTGCTTCTGTCCATGTGGAGGGGCGCGCCCACGGGATGCCGGACCGCAACCGCTACGACTCGCGCATCGATGCAATGAATTTTTCGCTGATGCACGACGACGGCCAAACTGCGCGGGATTTGCAGCGCGCCGACGTGATTCTGGTGGCTCCATCGCGCTGCGGAAAGACGCCAACCTGTCTCTACATGGCCATGCAGCATGGCCTGTTTAGCGCCAATTACCCGCTCATCGAAGAAGACCTCGAAAGCGTGAAGCTGCCGTCCCCGATTCAGGAGCATCGCGCCAAGATCTATGGCCTGGTCTGCGATGTGGACCGCCTGCACCAGATTCGCTCCGAGCGGCGGCCCGGCAGCAAGTACGCCTCGATGGCGCAGTGTCAGTTTGAGCTGTCGCAGGCCGAGGCATTGTTCAAGCGGTTCGGCATCCCCTATCTGAATACCAGCAATACCTCGATCGAGGAGATTGCCGCACACATCATGCAGGAGAAGGATTTGCGCCGGCACGCCTACTGATGAAGCCCGCAGGCGATGAACTTGTCGCCTGCGGGCCGGTCGCAATTGCCATCGTCACCGACATCCCCACAGCCGGAGCAAGCCCATGAAACGACATTCACTATCCCTGTCCTGGATTCTGGCGCTGGGCCTGATGCTGCCAGGTGTCGGCGCCCAGGCCGCCGATCGCCCGGAACCCCGTTCGATCTCGGTCAGTGGTGCCGCATCGCGGCTGGTGGCTCCGGATCAGGCCAGCTTCCGGCTGTCGGTAGAAGGGCGGGGCAAGACCTCCGGCGTGGCGCTGGAGCAGGCCGGCGAACGTGTCGGAGCCGTACTGAAGGCGCTGCGCGGGCTGGTCGCTGCGGAGCAAATCCGCGCCCTGAACACCGATTTGCGCAAGGTGGTCGAAGGGACCGATCGCAGCTGGGTGCGGGATCGCGGCGAACCGGTCGAGATGCTGGCAACCCGTGTGATTCAGGTCGAGCGTCTGCCGATCGCGAGTCTGGGCGCGGTCATGGATGCCGTGGCCGTCGAGCCACTTGCGCGTGTGGAGGCGATCACGCCGGTTGTTTCCACGGCACGGGAAATCGAGGATGAACTGCAGATCGAGGCCGCGGAAGACGCGCGGACCCGGGCACGCAAATTGGCCGCCGCTCTGGGGGTCGAGCTAGGCCTGCCGCTGCAGGTGGATGTCAACAGCCAGCAGCGGGTTCAGCCCCGGGCCATGATGGCCATGGAGGCGTCGATGGTGAAGGTCGGTTCGGCCGGTGTCGGCTATGAACAGGGGGGGCAGCAGGAAATCAGCGCCGAATTGCGTATTCGCTTCGAGCTCCTGCCTGTCGCGCCCTAATCCAGCTGACAGACCTTGCTGACCCGGCCGTCCTTCAGGGTCAGGCGAACCGTTCGCGCCGAACGCCCGGTGTTCCGCCAGGTCATCTGCTGGCGTGATCGGCGTACCAGCTTCCACTGATGGTGTTCGGCAAACAGTTTCCGCGCCCGCTGGGAGTCATCACCGGCCATGACCAGGCCGGAGCCGACCCGCACGGAACGGCCGCATTCGCGCAGGCTGCGAGCCTCGCTGTTCAGGGAGACCAGGGCGGCTGCCAGCCCGAGGGCCAGGGCCATTTGTCTTGCGGGGTGCTGCAGTGCTGCACGGTTCATGGTGGCGTCCTTGTGCCGTTGTGGTGCCTGTGAATACGGGATTCCTGCTGGCCGACGGACAGGGCCCGGTCCGTACCGGGCGCTGCGGGGCGTGAGGTTGCTTACACTGGGCGCCGGTACATTCGACACAAACACACGCTATGGATCAGTCTGACCTCGAGCTTTTTCGTGACACCGTGGTGCGGTTTCTCCGCGAAGAGGTGGAGCCGCACTATGCGGACTGGGAAAAGAACGGTCGTATCCCGCCCGATTTCTACCTGAAGATGGGCGAAAACGGCCTGCTGTGTGTGGACCAGCCGGAGGAATACGGCGGCATTGGTGCACCTTTCGCCTTCTCGATGGTGGTCATCGAAGAGGTTTCCCGCGCGGGGTACATGGCGCTGGCCAGCAACCTGACGGTGCACTCGGACATCGTCGCGCCCTACATCCTGCACCTGGGGACGGAGGCGCAAAAGCAGGACTACCTGCCGCGCATGGCATCCGGCGCCTGCATTGGCGCCATTGGCATGACGGAGCCGGGCGCCGGTTCGGACCTGGCCAATATCCGCTCCCGTGCGGTTGCGGACGGCGAGGGGGGCTGGGTGGTCAATGGCGGCAAGACCTTCATCACCAATGGCCAGAATGCCGGCGTGGTTTGTGCCGCGATCAAGACGGCGCCGGATCAGGGTTCCAAGGGCGTGTCCCTGCTGTTGCTGGACACCGACCAGGACGGTTTCGAGCGCGGGCGTAACCTGGAAAAGATCGGCCAGCATGCAGCCGACACCTCCGAGCTGTTCTTCAAGGACCTCAAGGTGCCGGCCGGGAAAGTCCTGGGGCGCGAAGGCGGTGGTTTCGGGCACATGATGGACGAGCTGCCGCGTGAGCGACTGGCGCTGGCGATTTCCGCTGCGGCGCACGCCCGCGGCGCGATCGAACGCACCGTGGCCTATGTGCAGGAGCGCAAGGCCTTTGGGCAGTCCATCGGCCAGTTCCAGAACACGCGTTTCGTGCTTGCGCGTGCACAGGCCGAGATGGAATCGGCATGGGCCTTCTGCGAGAAGGGGATTGCCCGCTACGAGCGCGGGGAATTGACGCCGGTGGACGCCTCCATGATCAAGCTGACGACCACCGAGCTGGAAAACCGCATTTGTGATCAGTGCCTGCAGCTGTTTGGCGGGTATGGCTACATGGCGGAATATCCGATATCGCGCGATTTTGTCGATGCACGCATTCAGCGCATTTACGGCGGCACCAGCGAGATCATGCAGGAAATTATTGCGCGCTCTCTGCTGGGGCGTTGAAAAGCCGTGTCCGCGCCCCCAATAGCGCGGGCAGGCCACTTCATGGAATCAACCAATGCCAATTTATGAGTACATGTGCTCGCAGTGCGGGCATGAGCAGGAATTTCTGCAAAAGATGTCCGATGCTCCGCTGACCGAATGTCCTTCCTGCAAGGCGCAAGCCCTGCAGAAGAAGATATCCGCAGCAGGTTTCCGCCTGGCGGGATCGGGCTGGTACGAGACCGATTTCAAGTCTTCCGGCAAGCGGAACCTGGCCGGTGACGGCGGTGCTGCCTCGGGAGGCGGTGCCGCCAAGAGTGATTCCGGAGGCAGTTCGTCGGCCAAGGCCTCCCCCGCGTGATCAAGGCCTGGCGCCCCCCGGTGCGGGCCTGGTTGATTGCCGGGCTGCTGGTGTGGGCGCCACTGGTTGCCACCTGGCTGGTCATCCGCCTGCTGGTGGAAACCCTCGACAAATCGATGCTGCTGCTGCCGGCGGCGCTGCGCCCGGAAAACATCCTCGGGATGGAGCTGCCGGGGCTGGGCATCGTGATCAGCGCCCTGGTCGTGCTGGGCACCGGAGCGCTGGTGGCCAATTTTGCAGGGCTGCGCATTGTCAGCTGGTGGGAAAACCTGCTCGGGCGCATCCCGCTGGTGAAATCGGTCTATGGCGGCTTCAAGAGCCTGACCTCGGCGGTGATGAGCGATGGCAGTACCACCTTCCGGAATGTGGTGCTGATCGAATATCCCAACGACGGCATCTGGACCGTCGCCTTTCAGACCGGCGACCCCAGCGAGTCGGTGGTGCGCGAACTGGGCCCCACGATCACCGTGTACGTGCCCACGACACCGAACCCGACATCGGGTTTCGTGGTCTTTGTCACCCCGGACAAGATTCGGCCGCTGGACATGCCCGTGGAAGATGCATTGAAGCTGGTCATGACCCTCGGGATCGCCAATCCGGCATCGGACACGGCAGCGCGTTCCACACCGGTCGCGAAGAATGTGGAGCCGCCCGCCTCAAGCGACTAAACTAGGCGGCTTTTTTGCGCCGAGGCTTTCGGCGATGACAACAGCGGACATCATGTATCGAACCCACCTCAGCGCCGGCGTTGGCGCGCCGTTAATCGACTCCACAATCACCCTGGCTGGCTGGGTTCAGCGCCGCCGTGACCATGGCGGTGTCATCTTCGTGGATTTGCGCGATCACCAGGGCATTACCCAGGTGGTGTTCGACCCGGACGATGCCGCGCTTTTCGCGCAGGCGGAACGACTGCGCAACGAATGGGTCATACAGATTACGGGCCGAGTGCGCCCGCGCCCGGAAGGCACGGTCAACCCGAACCTGCCGTCGGGTGAGGTGGAAGTCTACGTTTCCGAGATGCAGGTTCTGAATCGTGCGGAGCCGTTGCCATTCCAGCTCGACGATGAAGACGTCAGCGAGGAGGTGCGCTTGCGCTACCGCTACATCGAAATGCGACGCACCCAGTTTCAGGGGCGGCTGAAGCAACGCGCCCGGATGATTGCCTCGATGCGCCGCTTCCTCGAGAACGAGGACTTTCTCGAGATCGAAACCCCGATCCTGACCAAGGCAACGCCGGAAGGTGCGCGTGATTACCTGGTGCCCAGCCGGACCCAGGAACACCGCTTTTTCGCGCTTCCGCAGTCGCCGCAGCTGTTCAAGCAGCTGCTGATGATGGGCGGCTGCAATCGCTACTACCAGATTGCCCGCTGCTTCCGGGATGAGGATCTGCGCGCCGACCGTCAACCCGAGTTCACCCAGCTCGATATCGAAACCTCGTTCATGGGCGAGGAAGAAATCAAGCAGATGATGGAAGCCATGCTCTGCAAGATGGTCAAGGAAACCACCGGTGATGAACTGCCGACGCCGTTCCCGCGGCTGAACTACGACGACGTCATGGCTCGCTATGGCTCCGACAAGCCGGACCTGCGCAACCCGCTGGAGCTGGTCGAAGTGGCGGACCTGATGGGCAGCGTGGAATTCAAGGTCTTCGCCGGGCCGGCCGCTGACCCGCAGGGTCGGGTGGCGGTGATGAAAGTGCCGGGTGGCAATGAGCTGACGCGCAAGCAGATCGATGAATACACCGCCTTCGTGGGACGCTACGGTGCACGCGGCCTGGCCTATATCAAGGTCAATGACGTGAGTGCCGGCCGCGAGGGGCTGCAGTCGCCGATTACCAAGTTCCTGCCGGACGATGCGCTGGCGGGCATCGTCGAGCGTACCGGTGCGGCGAACGGCGACCTGCTGTTCTTCGGCGCCGACAAGACGGATGTGGTCAATGCCGCCCTGGGCGCCTTGCGCGACAAGGTTGCACGTGATCTGAATCTGCTGCAGGGCAAGTGGGCGCCGCTGTGGGTCGAAGACTGGCCGATGTTCGAGTACGACGCCGACAGCAAGCGCTGGGTGGCTCTGCACCATCCCTTCACCGCGCCGCGGGATGTGACGGCCGGGGAACTGGCTGCCGCACCGGAAAAGGCACGCGCACAGGCCTATGACGTGGTGCTGAACGGTTTCGAGATCGGTGGCGGTTCGGTCCGTATCCACCAGCCGGAAATGCAGTCGGCCGTATTCACCGCGCTGGCCATTGAAGAAACCGAAGCCCGTGAGAAGTTCGGCTTCCTGCTCGACGCGCTCAAGTACGGCTGTCCCCCACACGGTGGCATCGCCTTTGGTCTGGATCGTCTGGCCATGCTGCTCAGCGGTGCCGATTCCATTCGCGAAGTGATTGCCTTCCCCAAGACCCAGACAGCGAGCTGCCCATTGACCGAAGCACCTGGTGAAGTTTCCGAAGCGCAACTGCGCGATCTGCATATCCGGCTGCGGGTCAAGCCGCAGGTTGCTGCTGACGGGCAGGCCGAGGTGACCGCATGAGGCGCGCATCCGGTGCAGCCCTGGTCGCGGCCGTCGCAGCCTCCGCTTGCAGCGGGATCGGTGACGGCAACCGTCCCAAGTCGCTGGAAATCCGCATTGGTGGTGTCAGCGAAAGCGCCGAGGTGTTCGTCTGTTCCTCACAGGTGCCGCAGGCCCGGCTGGAGTTTGACGACGGCACGGCTGGCGACTTCGTCCGCCGGGTGCAGTGGACTTCTTCCGACCCCGAAATCCTGACGGTCAGCGACGGCACCATCGAAGCTCCGTCCGGGGTGTTCGTCAACGGCGCGCTGCTGCCCAAGGCACCCGGCAAGGTCACACTGACGGCTGATTACCTGGACGGCCAGTTCAGCGATGACATCGAAGTCACCGTTTCTCCGGCGACCCTCGAACTGTCACCGGCCTATTCGGAAACCCTGGTGACCCGTTCGGCCCAGGTCGTGGATACGGTGGTCAGTGAAGGCGCGCAGCGCTTTTTCGCCAACGACCTGAATCAGGTCGGCTCGTTCTCGATCGACGGGATCAACCCCGACGACTATGACGACGACGAAACGACCGACACGCCGTCCGCACCGATCACCATTGGCACGACCAGCGGCATCATCACCGCTGCCGATGCCGGGACCTACACGGTGCGGTATTCCGTGGATTTCTGCGGTAGCGAGGCGACGGCTACGGTCACGGTTCGCGATGAGCCGGTGCAAGCCGTGGTCGTGCGTGATCGTCTGACCCAGGCGGAAATCACTGCGCTGGATCTGCTGCTGGACAGCTCCCGGGATATCGATATCTACGGGGTGCTGGAAAGCGGTCGCGAACTGCTGCTGACCAATGCGGTGACTTACGCCATCGTGGATGAAAACGGCGAAAGCGTGACCGACCTGGCCTTCGCCACCTTGCGGGGTGTGGGCACGATCACCGCCTATGCGCGGTCGGAAGCGGAAGACGGGGAGGCGGAAGTCAGCTATCCGCGGCAGGCGTTTCTGCGGGTGAGTTTCGACCCGACCCCGGCAGATGCCACCGAGGCCGAGGAAACGGACGATGTGTTCGCACCGGACATTACCTTGCGGGTGCTGGACGCGGAACTGGTGCCCGACAGCTTCGCGGTGTCACCTGCCAGCCAGACGGTCCTGCCCGGAACCGGGATTACCTTCACCGC
>JBFHON010000120.1:0-8600 GCA_041593295.1 Oceanococcaceae bacterium
ACCGATGGTAATGATGTCCTCGGCCGCATCCTGCTGTACCTCGACCTGCTCGAGTCGGGCGAAAAAGCCCAGGGCGTCATTCACCTTCCAGGACGGCTCGATGTAATAGCCGAAGGGCTGATCGCGCCCGCTGGCTTCGGCGTTTTCCCCTTCGATGGACCAGCCGGCTGCCAGCGCTCGCAGTCCGAAGGCACCAAACTGCAGGTCGGCATGGGTTTCGAACAGGATGCCTTCGTCCAGGCCGTCATTGGCCTGCTGGGAAAGGTCGCTCTGGTATTGCAGGGTGGCCGCTACCGTCACGCCACTGCTGATGGCGTAGCTGACATGCGCCGTTGTCGCCAGGTCGTTGGCGGTGGCTTCGGCCACTTTCTGCCGACCGGAGCGAATGAAACCATCACTGTCGGCGGCCGCATCTGCGCCCAGACCGGAATGCAGCATCAGCTCCCAGGCCAGGCCCGCGGTATTGCGGCCGGCAACGGCTACACCGGCTTCCCACCAGGTGGTCGGAATGATGCGGTTTTCGACGCGGTTACGCTCCACGCCGTAAAAGGTATTCGGCTCGTGGGTGGCGTTGAGGAAACCCACCGGCACCAGCATCACACCAGCGCGGGCAAAACGGTTGGGCGCCAGGTCCAGCTCAATGTAGGCCTGCTCCAGTTCCACTTCGCCCGGCTTGCCGTCGCCGGACAGCGCGTGCTCCAGCTCGATCTCGGAACGAAAGCGCAGCGAGTCGCTGAAGTCGTGCCCGACATAGACCACGAAACGGTGGAAATCGATTTCGTCGTCGGCATCCTTGACCATGTTGAAGTGCAGCTCACCGTAGCCGCCGATGTGCGTTGCGCTGCGCTGCTCCTGGTTGGCCAGCTGCTCGATCTGTTCCTGCTGCTGCGCCACGATCTCGGCCAGTTCGTCCAGCGTCGGGGCCGACGCCAGGGCGGCGAAAGAGCTGAGTGAAAGCAAGCCGGCGGCGGTAACTGCGGTAGGTGTCTGCATGAAGTTCAATGTTCCCATGAAAAGTGATGATAACAATCATTCCCATTTGCATTCTACAGATTTCATCCCCCTTTGCGCAGACCTGATCCCGAAAGCCGAATCTCGCTGGCGCCGCTACAGGGCTCGCGTGCGGGCAACAGCGCCGCGGACGTCTGGCGACTGGACAAAGCAGGGGGTGACGGCGAGTCGACGCCCCCACCGGGGCAGGCCATTGCGCTAGCGGCAGGCGCCGCAGCTGGAGCAGCCGCTGCCGCAGTGCGTGGCAATACGAGGCAGCACACGCAGCCCCAGCCGGTTCAGCGGCCGGGGCAGGTCCGGGCGCATCAGCAGCATGGCGATCTGATTCTGCAGGCGGGCCTGCAGGATGGGTGTCATCTTGCCGAACACCGTCCACATGGCCCAGACCAGCACCGCGGTCAGGATCAGGCTTTGCGTCAGGGCAAACATCAGCCGATCACCGCAACGGTCAGGTTGTAGGTCACCAGCGCCGCCAGATAGGCCAGCGAAAACAGCAGCGCGGTGGTGCCCAGCGTGACCTTCCAGGAGTTGGTTTCCCGGCGGATCACGGCAATGGTCGACAGGCACTGCGGGGCAAAGACATACCAGGCCAGCAGCGAGAAGGCGGTGGCCAGCGACCATTGCGCGGTGATCAGATTGCTCAGGCCCTGGGTCACCAGTTCATCCGAACCCGACAGGGCATAAACCGTGGCCAGTGCGCTGACGGCCACTTCCCGAGCTGCCAGCCCGGGAATGAGCGCAATGCAGATTTCCCAGTTGAAGCCCACCGGCGCAAAGATCGGCTGGATGGCATGCCCCAGACGCCCGGCAAAACTGTAGTCGATGGCCGCGCCGGCGTAACCCTCCGGGGCGGCCGGAAAACTGGCGAGGAACCACAGCAGCACGGTCATGCTGAGGATGATCCCGCCCACCCGGCGCAAGAAGATCTTGGCCCGCTCCCACAGGCCAATGGCCACGTTGAGCGGACTGGGCATGTGGTATGCCGGCAACTCCAGCAACAGGGAGTGCTCGGCCTTGTCGCGACGCAGCCACTTCATGACATAGGCCACCGCCATCGCGCCGGCAATGCCCGCCACGTACAGGGCAAACAGCGTGATGCCCTGCAGGTTGAACATGCCGCCCACGGATTGCTGCGGCACGAAGGCCCCGATCAGCAGGGTGTATACCGGGAGCCGGGCCGAGCAGGTCATCAGCGGCGCCACAATGATGGTGGCGAGCCGGTCGCGCGGGTCCTGGATGCTGCGGGTCGCCATGATGCCGGGAATGGCACAGGCAAAGCTCGACAGCAAGGGGATGAAGGAGCGCCCGGTCAGGCCGGCACCGACCATCAGCCGGTCGAGCAGAAAAGCCGCGCGCGGCAGGTAGCCGGACTCCTCCAGCAGCAGGATGAACAGGAACAGGATCAGGATCTGTGGCAGAAAGATCAGCACCCCGCCCAGGCCGGCAATCAACCCGTCGGCGAGCAGGCTGCGCAAGGCACTTTCGGGCATCGTGCGCATGACCAGTTCGCCGGCGGCAACGGTCGCGCCATCGATGATGTCCATCAGCGGCGCCGCCCAGGCATATACCGCCTGGAACATCAGGAACATGATGGCGGCCAGGCTGGCCAGGCCGAGCACCGGGTGCAGCAGCCAGGCATCCAGTTTCTGGTCCCAGGGTGCCAGCGCATCCGGCTGTTCGACGCAGGCATCCAGAATGTCGTGCACCCGCTGGTCGAGGTCACCCTGCGGGGCGGACGGTGTGACCGCGGCGACCTGATCCAGCTGGCGGCGCAGCTCCATCACGCCCTGGTGCTTCAGCGCCACCGTCTCGGCGACCGGTATGCCCAGCTGCTCGGACAGGGCGGCCACATTGATCCGGATGCCGCGCCTGGTCACCTGATCCATCATGTTCAGCGCCAGCAGCATCGGCCGCCCGGTGGCCATCAGCTCCATGACGAAGCGCAGGTGCAGACGCAGGTTGGTGGCATCGACCACGCAAACCAGCAGATCCGGAGTGTGCTCGGTGGGGTGGGTGCCGGTACACACCTGCCGCGTGACTTCCTCATCCGGGCTGGTCGCCTGCAGGCTGTAGGTTCCGGGCAGGTCAAGCACTCGGACCGGTTTGCCGGACAGGGTTTCGAAGAAGCCTTCCTTGCGCTCCACGGTGACACCGGGGTAATTCGCCACCTTCTGGCGGGCGCCGGTCAGCCGGTTGAACAATGCGGTCTTGCCGCAGTTCGGGTTCCCGACCAGTGCCAGGTTCAGGGTCGCCGCCGTCATGCCGTCACCCCCCGGTTGACGATGACCCGCGCGGCTTCTGCACGGCGCAGGGCAAAACGGGTCGTTCCGACCTGTACCAGCAGGGGTTCCCGCCCGAAGGGGCCATAGGTCTGCACGCTGATCCGCTCGCCCGGCACAAAGCCGATGCTGCGCAGGCGCCCGGCAATCATGTCCTCCTGTCCGTGATTGTCCACCCGCACCACCACAGCGCGATGGCCGCGATCCAGTTGGTCCAGCGAAATTTCAGGGGACAAGTGCGCTCCATGTCAGGCAAAAAAGGTGCGGTCAGTGCGCCCCGGTCAGCAACCGGAACAACTGTCGCAGCGATTATGATAACGAGAATCAATCACAACGAGAATTATGACCCGCATGCGCCGCCTTTGTTCAGGCTTTTCCCACCTTGCCAGCACGCGGGCCGCGCAGGGCCGGCGCCGCCCTCAGTGACCGGCGTCCCGTTGCGTACGCAGCTCCTTGAGCTCCCGGGCATGACTGAGGCGCGCTTCGCGCCGCAGTTCCGCTTCGGCGTGGCGGCGCTCCTCTTCCGGCGTCTTCGGGGTGATTTCCGGCACCGGTCGCGCCTCCCCCGACTCGGACAGCGCCACAAAGGTGAAGTAGGCACTGACGATGTGTCGCCGATGGTGGCCATCATGCGGCCGCGCCTCGACCTTGACTCCGATTTCCATCGAGCTCTTCCACACCCGGTTGATGGCCAGGGAAAAGATCAGGATGTCGCCACGTGATGCCGGGGCAATGAAATGCACCGCATCGACACTGGCGGTCACGCAGGTCCCGGCGGCATGCTGATTGGCCAGCACCGCCGCGAAGCGGTCCATCTCGGCCATGATGAGACCACCGAACACGGTGCCGTGGGCGTTCAGGTCATTGGGGAAAACCATGTAGACCTGTTCATCGATCCGGGTCACCCGCGGGTCGCTGGGGCTGCTTTTGTTGTTCATGATTCCGGTTATACCGCATTCGCGCGACTCGTTTGAAAGCTCCTGCATCGGCAACTCCTGCAGCGCCGTCTGACCCCCGCATGAACACCGCAGTAGCGTTGCTATACTCGCGCCCATGAAGATCCGCAGACTCTGGCTCGTACTGCTGCTGGCGCTTGGCGCCATGCAGGCGCACGCGCTGCTGCACGTCAATCACGACGCGACGGCCACGGATCCGAGCTGCCTGAGCTGCAAGCTGCACGCCGACCTGAGCGGCGCCGCTGCGCCGGCCGGCACCTTGCTGCCCAGTGCCGCTGAATTCGCACCGCCCCTCCCCGCGTTGGCGACCCCGCGCCGGGAATGCACCGCCCATTTGCGCCCGCCGTTGCGCGGCCCACCCCGTATCTCGAAAGCCTGACATATCCCATCGTCTGATCTCACCGCACGGATTCCGCGCGGTGTACCTGCTTATCTCGAGAGTACAACTCCATGCAACGCACCTTTATTGCGCTCGGCCTGCTGCCGGGCCTGGCCTTCGCCCAGACCACTCCGTCATCCGCCACGGATTCCCGCACTTCCGACCTGAGCCCGATCACCGTCGAGGCCGCGCCCTTTGCCGGCCGCTCCCCGGTTGAAACCACCCAACCCACCGAAGTGCTCACGGGCGAAGAACTTGAGCGCGCACGGGCCCAGACCCTGGGTGACTCCCTGCAGTCGCTGCCGGGTGTTCACAGTGCGGAATTCGGCTCCGGCGCCAGCCGCCCCGTCATTCGTGGGCAGGGTGGCCCGCGCGTGCGCGTACTGGACGGTGGAGCCGGCGTGGTCGATGCCTCGACCATCAGCCCGGACCACAATGCCGCCATCGAACCCTTCCGCGCGCAGCAGATTGAAGTCCTCAAGGGCCCGGCCACTCTGCTGTTTGGCTCCGGCGCCATCGGCGGCGTGGTCAACATCGTCAGCGACATGTTCCCGGCCGAGCCGCTGCAGGGGCTCAGCGGAGCCATCGGCTCCAGCCTCTCCAGCGTGGATGAGGGGCGCAGCCTGTTCGGTCATGTCGAAGGGGGCGTCGGCGGCTTTGTCTTTCACCTCGACGGCCTGACCCGCCAGACCGAGGACTACGATATTCCGGGCACGGCGGCGCTGGAGGATGAGCACCACGAGGGCGAGACCCCCGAAGAACACGCCGCGCATGAAGAGGAAAGTGGAACCGTGGCGAATACCGCCACAGATACCGACAGCCTCGCCGCCGGCTTCAGCTGGGTGGGCCCGCGTGGATACGTCGGCCTGGGTGTTTCCTCCTACGATTCGATCTACGGCATCCCCGGCCATGCCCACGGCGAGGAAGAACCCGCTGACGCCACCACGGAAGAGGCCCACGAGGATGAAGAAGGCGTGCGCATTGACCTGACCCAGCGGCGCTATGAACTGCGCGCCGGTCTGACCCGGGAATGGGGCTGGCTCAGCCGTGCGCGCGGCAGCATCGTCGTCACCGAGTATGAGCACGCGGAAATCGAACCCGAGGAGGAGCACGCGGCGGATCCCGACCCTGCCGAGGAAGAAGCCCACGGCACGGTTTTCACCAACGATGGTGTCGAAGCGCGGGTCGAGCTGACCCACAAGCCGCTGGCAGGCTGGACCGGCGTATTCGGCTTCCAGGGTTACACGCAGGAATTTGCTGCTGCCGGCGAGGAGGCCTTCGTGCCCCCCGTGGACACCACCAGCACCGGCCTGTTCTGGGTCGAGGAACGCGCTGTCGGCGCAACCGGCCGTGTGAGCCTGGGCGGCCGCATCGAGCAGGTTGACCATGCGGCCAGCGGCAGCAACCCGGACCGGCAGTACGAGCTGTTCAGCGTATCCGCAGGCTGGCACCAGGAGCTGACCCCGCAGCACCACCTCAACATGAACATCAGCCACGCCGAACGCGCACCGGACGTGCTCGAGCTGTACGCCAACGGCCCCCACCTGGCCACCCTGACCATCGAAAACGGCAACCCGGACCTGGACGTCGAGCGTTCGCTGAATTTCGACCTCGGGCATGCCGGTGAAAGCGGGGCCTGGGTTTTCGGTCTGGACCTGTTCTACACACGCTACGACGACTACATCTTTGCCGAAGAACTCGCGCATGCGGACGAGGCGGCAGAGGGTGAGGAAGCCGGCCACGATGAGGACGAGCTGACCCCCATCACCTACACCCAGGCCGATGCCGATTTCTGGGGTGGCGAGCTGCACCTGGGCTACCGGCTCAATGCGCTGCATAGCCTGACGGCGTTCGCCGACACCGTGCGCACCCGCCGTCGCGGCGGTGACGAACTCCCGCGGATACCGGCTGACCGGGTCGGTCTGCGCTTTGATGGTGGCCTGGGCGCCTGGTCTTACGGCGCACGCCTGGTTCAGGTCTTCAAGCAGACCCGGGCCACCGCACTGGAAGGCCCCACCGATGGCTATCTGTTGCTGGGGGCGGATCTGAGCTACAGCCTGCCCCTGGGTGGCACCGACGTGCTGCTGGCCCTGCGCGGCCGCAACCTGCTGAACGAAGAGGCCCGCAACCATGTGAGCTTCCTGAAGAAACAGGCCCCGCTACCGGGGGCCAATGCGCAATTCGATATCGAGTGGCGCTTCTAGCCCCGGCCTGAAAGCAGCGCCCCGGCCCGCGAGGGTCGGGGCGCATGTCCGGCGCGGCGAATGGTGGGGTGTGAAACCTAGACGTCAGCCAGCACGGCCCGCGCAGCATTGCGCCCGGGCATGCCGGTCACACCACCGCCGGGGTGGGTCCCGGAGCCACACAGATACAAGCCCTTGACCGGGGTCCGGTAATCCGCCCAGCCGGGCACCGGGCGGAAGCTGAGCAGCTGCGACGGGCTCATGGCTCCGTGAAAGATGTTCCCGCCGGTCAGCCCGAATTCGCGCTCCAGATCCGGCGGTGTCAGCACCTGCCGGTGCAACACGGTCTGCGAAAACCCCGGGGCATAGCGGTCAATCTCATGCAGGCAGCGATCGGCCAGCAGATCGCGTTCGATGTCCCAGCTGCTGCCGCGCAATGCATACGGCGTGTACTGCACAAACAGCTGCACGATGTGATGCCCCTCCGGTGCCAGGGTGGTATCGAGCACACTGGGGATGGTCATCTCGATCAGCGGAGTGCGGCTGCAACGGCCGTACTTGGCGTCATCGTAGGCCTGCTCCAGCAGGTCGAGCTGATCACCGATATGAATCGTGCCCTGGTGCTGTGGCCCGGCCTGCTCCGCAGCCGGAAAGCCCGCAAACTGCGGCAGTGCCGACACGGCCAGGTTGATCTTGGTGGTCGCACTGGCGTAATCAATGTGACGCACCGCGTCCAGGAACGGCGCGGGCAGGTCTTCAGCCGCCAGCAGGTGCTCGAAGGTCACCCGCGGTGTGGCGTTGGAGATGACCCGGGCCGCATCTATGCGCTTGCCGCCATCGACGATCACGCCACGCGCCCGGCCATTTTCCACCCGTATCGCCTCCACCCCGACACCGGTGAGGATGTCCACCCCGCGCTCCCGGCAGCAGGCGGCCATGGCCTGGGTGATCGCCCCCATGCCGCCCTCGACATAGGCCCATACCCCACGCGCACCTCCGGCATTGCCCATCACGTGATGCAGCAATACATAACCCGTGCCCGGCGCCGACGGTGGCTGGAAGGCCCCGATGACCCCATCCGTGGCCAGGGTCGCCTTGAGCACCTCTGATTCGAACCATTCATCCAGCACGCTGCGCGCGGAATTCAGCAGCAACCGCAGTGCCGCCGGCTGCTCCTCCCCGAGCCGGGCAAAGGCCTTGCGTACCCGCCAGGCCCCGAGGGCATCCCGGAACTGCTGCCACCAGCCCACCGAGCGCCAGGCGTCCGGCCACTGCAACACCCCCGGCGCCGCCCGTTCCAGTTCCGGCTCCAGGCATTCTGCCACCCGGGTCAGAAAAGCCTCGAAGCGGGGGTAGGCATCCGCATCTGCCGCTGACAGGCGGGAAATCTGGGCATGGTTTTCTACTGCATCGGCGCCCAGCAGCAACCCGCCCCCCTCCCGGGATGGCGTAAACGAGGACGGGTTGCGCGGCAGCGTGCGATAGCCGTGGCGTGCCAGCTCCATGTCCGCGATGACCTGCTCGGACAGCAGGCTGACCAGGTAGCTGCAGGTCGAGGCCCGGTAGCCCGGCGCAATCTCGCTGGTGATGCAGGCACCACCCACCTGCGCACGGCGTTCCAGCACCAGTACTTTCTGCCCGGCCGCGGCGAGATCCGCCGCTGCGACCAGCCCGTTGTGGCCAGCACCAATGATGAGTGTGTCGTAGTTCATCGGACGCATGGTAGCCGCTACCCCCAATCGTCGCGTTTGCTCTAAGATTGGGCGTTCGAACCGACGAGTAAAAAGTGAAA
>JBFHON010000121.1:0-8548 GCA_041593295.1 Oceanococcaceae bacterium
AGTGCATCCCGCACCACCTTTGCCCACTGCGCGCTTTCTTCCCGGCGCTGCAGTTCGCCAGCGGCATCGCCAGCATGTCCGATGGTGCCAAGCTGGCCCTGTGACTGACGCTCGCTCAGGGCGTTCAGGGCATTGTTGAGGATCGTATCCGCGGAACGTGGAGCCGGTGGCAGGGGGTGGATGACCGCACTGACGGTCAGGGTGAGCTGCTTGTCGCCGACCTCGATGATCTGCCGGCTGATCTGGCGCAGACGCGCACTGACCCATTCGTTCATTTCCTCCAGTGAGCTGGTGCTGCAGCCGAGGGCGATGACACCATTGTCCAGGCCCGCGGTATGGACCTGGCTGAGGGGCGCGGAGAGCAGGACCCGCACAATTTCCTCGCGGATGCTCTGCATCCCCAGAATGCCGACTTCGGCAACAACCGACTCCCGTTCATCCAGGCCGAAGACCACCAGCATCGGGTGCTGGCTTTCGGAGGTTTCACTGCTGTTGAGCCAGGCGCTGAGCTGGTCCTTGCTGACGGATTCGTCGGCGGCGGCAGCGGGTTCGCGACCGCGCAGTTCGAGGGCAAGTTCATCCTCGTGCTCAACCGATGACACGGTAATCAGCGCCGGTTTGGAGGGGTCGCCAGCGCGTTCCCACTGCACCTGAACGTCGACGGTGATGGCTTTGTTGCGCTGAACCCGGCGCATGGCATCGCGCAGGGCCGAGGCACAGTCAGGGGTGACCAGGTCGAGGATCGGCATGGCCAGCAGTTCGTCAGAGTCACCGGCACCAATGTCCTCGGTGGCCGCACGGTTGCAGCTGACGACGATCCCCTCCATCAGGATCAGGATCGGGCCTTCCCAATTGTCCAGCTCGGCGGCTTCCTTGCGGGCGGATTCGCCCAGCCGTTCGCGGAGCTGCTCGTATTTGCGTCGCAGCTGCCCGATCTGCATCTCGCGCTCGAGGATCATCATGCTCAGCTGACTGTCGCTGCGACTGAGCAGGCCGTTGGCGCCGCAATCCAGCACCTCACGCAGCGTGGTGGAGCTGAACTCGTCCGTCCAGGCCAGCAGGCTCGGCTGGCGCGGGAGGTGGCGCAGGGTGCGGACGAATGCACGCAGTCTCAGGTCGGGGAAGCTGAGGTCGACGACATGCGCGAGAAATTCGCGCTCGTGCACCATTTCCACGAAGGTATCGGGGCCGGGGGCGACAACAATATGAATCGCGTGTCCCTGGGCCTGCATGGCACTTTCCAGCAGCACGGCATCGGTTGTTGTCGCAGCAAGCAGCAGACACTCGCCTTGCAGGTGGTCACCAGAAGATCGTGTCATGGTGGTGGTGTTCTCCCCAGGGTCGTCGTTGCATGGTTTTCGTTGCGACCAAGTGTAGCTTGACTGTGCCCTTTTGCAGAACGGAATTGGCCGGCTGGCGGCGACCAATCAGAGCACGGCGTGTTTGGCTCCCTTGCCGGGGATTTCGCGAACCAGCCGGGGCAACAGATAGCCGGGCAGGCGGTCGCGCAGGTCCTGGTGCAGGCGCACGGCAAAGTCATCGTCCACGGCGAAATGGGTGGCGCCACGCACCGGGTCCAGCTGGTGCAGGTAATAGGGCAGTACGCCCGCGGCAAACAGGGCATGGCTGAGCGCTTCCTGGGCGTGGACGCTGTCATTCACCCCGCGCAGGAGTACCGCCTGATTCAGCACCATCGCGACGGTCTGCAAGGCCTCCAGCGCGGCCTGCACCTCGGGGCTGATTTCCCGGGCGTGGTTGCTATGCACCACGACCACGCAGCGCAACCGGCTTTCCCGCAGTCGCTGGAGCAGTAGGGGGGTGACGCGCTGGGGAATGGCAATGGGAAGCCGCGTGTGAATGCGCAGCGTGCGCAGGTGCGGGATCTGTTCGAGCGCGTCGAGTACGGTAGCCAGCCGCGCATCATCCACGCTCAGCGGGTCGCCGCCGGACAGGATGACTTCGTGAATGTCGCTGTGCGCGCGCAGGTAAGCAAAGGCATCCTGCAGGCGTCCCTGGGCGTGCTCGGAATAGGGGAAGCTGCGCCGGAAGCAATAGCGGCAGTGCAGGGCACAGGCGCCGGTAATGATCAGCAAGGCCCGGCCGCTGTATTTGTGAATGACCCCGGGTGCGGGACTGGCTTCCGCTTCCTGCAGCGGGTCGGCAACAAAGCCGGGAGCCTCGAGCAGTTCTTCCGGGGTGCTCAGCAATTGGCGCAAAATCGGGTCACTGGCATCGCCGTGCTGGATACGCTGCACCAGGGGCCAAGGTGCCAGTACCGGAAAATCTGTCGTGGTTTCCTCGGTTTGAGGAAGTCCGACAGCCTCCAGCAACTCACGCGAGGACCGAATTGCGCGCCGCATCTCTGCGGTCCAGTCCGAAGTTGGGCCCGGGGCCGCTACAATACGCGGCTGTTTATTTCTGTTTGAGGCTGGCATCACAGCCGGAGATCCCATGAGTTCTTATTCCACTAACCAGTTCAAGGGCGGGCTGAAAATCCTGCTGGACGGCGAACCCTACAGCATTGTCGAGCACGAGATGGTGAAGCCCGGCAAGGGCCAGGCATTCTCCCGCGTCAAGGTGCGCAACCTCAAGACCGGTCGGGTGGTGGAAAAGACCTTCAAATCGGGGGATTCCGTGGAAGCCGCCGATGTCATGGAGCTGGATCTGCAATACCTGTACTACGACGGCGAGTTCTGGACCTTCATGGAGCCAAAGACCTTCGAGCAGTACAGCGCGGATGAAAACGCCATGGCCGAGGCCAAGAAGTGGATTCGTGAGCAGGACATGTGCACCGTGATGCTTTACAACGGTGCGCCGCTGACGGTGGAAGCCCCCAACTTTGTCGAACTTGAAGTCACCGAGACCGACCCGGGCGTGCGCGGTGACACTTCCGGCGGTGGCGGCAAGCCGGCGACGCTGGAAACCGGAACCGTGGTGCGCGTGCCGTTGTTCATCGATCGCGGCGACAAGCTGAAGATCGACACGCGCAGCGGTGAATACGTTTCCCGCGCCTGAGGTCTTGCCGGTGGTTAGCCGGGCACCTCGATTGCAGCCGGGAAGGAGCGAGGGGGATGGGGCGCGCATGCGGCCCCGCCCCGTTTCGTGACCAGCTGGCAGCCGGTTGCCAGTCCGGAAGTGATGCGGCGGCGGGCGCAGTTCAATGCCCGGATCCGGGCCCGCTTCGCAACGCAGGGTGTGCTCGAGGTGGAAACGCCTGTCATCGCGCGCTCCAGTTGCATGGACCCGCAGGTTCCCAGTTTCGCGCTCGAGACCGACGCGGGCCGGCGCTGGTTGCAGACATCGCCGGAAAACCACATGAAACGTCTTCTGGCGGCCGGGTCCGGCCCGATTTATCGGCTGGGGCCGGTGTTTCGCGCGGGTGAGTGTGGGCGCTGGCACAGTCCGGAATTCACCCTGCTGGAGTGGTACCGGCCGGGCTTCACGGATCGCGACCTGATCGCCGACGTTGCCGCCCTGATTGCAGCGCTGGGAGGCCCGGCGGAGTGGACTTGTTCCCGCTACCCGGACCTGGTGCAGCAGCATTCCGGGCTGGACATGCACCGGTGCAGCGATGCAGAACTGGCGGCGTGGTGCACGAACGCCGGTCTGCAGGATGCGATGGCACTGGATCGCGACAGCCTGCTGGATTACGTTGTTGGCGTGCATGTCGGCCCGTCCCTGGGGCAGGGCCAGCTGGAATTCGTCACCCATTTTCCGGCGTCCCAGGCCGCTCTGGCACGTCTGGATGCCGATGATGCACGGCTGGCCTGTCGCTTCGAGCTGTACTGGCAGGGGGTTGAGCTGGCGAACGGCTTTTACGAGCTGACCGATGCGGCCGAGCAAGCTCGTCGCTTTGCGACCGAGGCGGCGCTGCGCGAGCGCCAGGCATTGCCGGCCATCCCCGTCGACGGTGACCTGCTGGCCGCGCTGGAACACGGGTTGCCGGAGGTTTCCGGCGTGGCTCTGGGGCTGGATCGGCTGTATGCCCTGTTGTTGGACTGCCCGGGCATCGCGCCGGTGCAGAGTTTTGTCTGGGACAATGCCTGAATGATTGCGCTCGTAGCCACCCTTGCCACCCTGATTGCCGGCCCACTGGTGGTCGCACGCGCGAACCGCGACACACGGATGCGCGAGGCCGTTGACGGGTTCATCTTCGTCAGCATTGCCGGGCTGGTTGCGGTCGACATCCTGCCGCATCTGGTCGAAGGACTGGGCTGGGTGGCCTTGCTGATTGTGGCAGCCGGCCTGTGGGGGCCGAGCTGGCTGGAGCACCGGTTCCGGGCGGCTGCGCACGGCACGCATGTCGCTGTCGTGCTGGTCGCCGCGACGGGGCTGGTGGTACACACGGTTGCCGATGGTGCGGTGCTGAGTGATGTCCACCAGCCGGGCCTGGTGTTGGCCGTGCTGTTGCACCGGTTCCCGGTAGCGATGACGGTGTGGTGGCTGTTGCGTCCGGCCTGGGGTGTGGGTGGCGCCAGCCTGATGCTGGCCCTGATGGGCCTGGGAACCATTGCCGGCTTTGGTGCCGGGACCCATTTCCTCAGCGGCGGGATTGCGCTGATGGTGCTCGAGGCGCTGGTTGCCGGGTCGATCCTGCATGTGGTGTTCAACCGGCTGCATCTGAATCCGGCACTGTCCCGGCAGCCATCGGCGCCCCAGGCGGAAGGGCTGGGAAATTTGCTCGGTCTGGTCTTTCTGGCACTGGCCTTTGCCACCGACCTGGATGTTTCTGCAGAAATGCTCGACGTCGGTGTGCGGCTGTATCAGCTGGCGCTGGTGGCCGCACCGGCGTTGCTCATCGGATACAGCCTTGCCGGGTTGCTGGCCGGCGTGGTGCCGGTGCGCTCGCTGGCCTGGATCGGGCGCGGGTCGGTTGCAAGGCAAAGCCTGAACGGCATGCTGGTCGGGCTGCCCATGCCGGTCTGTTCCTGTGGCGTGGTCCCGCTGTACCGCAGCCTGATCCAGCGTGGTGTTCCCCCTGCTGCGGCGCTGGCATTTCTTATCGCCACTCCGGAGCTGGGGCTGGATGCCCTGATCATTTCGCTGCCGTTGCTCGGGCTGGACATGACCCTGGCGCGATTGCTGGCCGCGGCACTGATTGCCTGGCTGGTCGGCGCCCTGATGGGCCGATTTGTGCGGGTGCTGACCGGAACCGGAGGCGGGTGCGGTCACGGTTGTCATGATCATCTGGATGTCAGCCCGGAGGCCGGGTTCAACCGGGCAGGGGCATTGCAGGGGTTGCGCTATGGCTACACCGACCTGTTCGATTCGACCATGCCCTGGCTGGTGCTCGGTCTGATCATTGCGGCATTCGCAGCACCCTTGCTGGAACTGGTGCCGACACTCAATCTGCCCGGCGTGGTCGAGGTGCTGGCCTTTGCCCTGATGGGCATGCCCCTGTACGTGTGCGCCACCGGATCCACGCCGATTGTGGCCATGATGCTGATCAGTGGCGTCAGCCCAGGAGCCTCGCTGGCTTTCCTGATTACCGGTCCGGCAACCAACCCGGCGACATTCGGCCTGCTCAGCAGCATGCACGGGCGCAAGGTCGCCTTGCTGTTCGGGGCACTGGTTGCGGTACTCGCAGTCACCGCTGGCGTTGTGACCAACGCGGTCCTGTCGGAGCCACTGAACGTCAGGGACTGGATCGATGATGAGCCGGGTCTCTGGCAGCAACTGAGCCTGCTGGTGCTCGGGGGGCTATGTGTGTCGGCCATCCTGCGCCGGGGAGCGCGCGCCCTGGTCGGGGAACTCTCGGGCAGCCATGGCCGCTAGCCGACGGGTGACTGACGATTGCCGGCGGGAGGTGGAGCTGCCAGACACCGTAGCGCGGGTGGTCAGCCTGTGTCCTTCGATCAGCGAGACCATTGCCCACCTGGCGCCAGAGGTGCTGGTCGGGCGCACGCGCTACTGCATTCATCCCGCGGCGCAGATGCAGGATGTGATGACGGTGGGCGGCACCAAGAACCCGGACGTGGATGCGGTTCTGGCCCTGAAGCCGGATCTGGTCATCGCGGAAAAGGAAGAAAACCGCGCCGAAGATGTGGCCCGGCTCGCCCGGCAGCTACCAGTCTACGTCTTCGATGTGCAGGATCTGGCTGGCGCTGCAGCCATGGTCTCGCAGATGGGTGTGCTTCTGGACGCCCCCGGGCCCGCAGCACAGTTGGTGGCCGCCATGGACAAGGCCGGGAAGGCGTTGCACCCCATTCCGGAGCGTGGCAGCGCGCTGTATCTGATCTGGCGCAAGCCGTGGATGGGGGCGGCCCGGGGAACCTATATCGACGCGGTCCTGACCCGGCTGGGTTTTCGCAATCTGCTTGCCGATCAGACCCGTTATCCCGAACTGGACATGGTGCAGCTGCGCGCGCGTCATCCACAGTTCGTGTTGCTGTCTTCCGAGCCCTATCCGTTCACGACTGCGCATGTGGCGGAGGTCCAGAAGCTGTTCCCGGAAGCGACCGTGCTTTGCGTGGATGGCGAGCTGTTCTCCTGGTACGGCGTACGCACGCCAGAGGCCTTGACCCGGCTGCCGGCATGGCTGGATGCCCGGCTCCCGCAGCATCGCTAAAACTCCACTAATACGCGTTCAGCCACTATATTGCGGATGCGCGTATTAATTATCGAAGACCACAGCGATATCGCCGCCAACATTGGTGATTTTCTGGAACCCCGTGGCTGGGAGGTCGATTTCGCCGACTCCGGGCCGCGCGGGCTCGGGCTGGCGACGCAGCAGCGCTTTGACGTGCTGATCCTGGATCTCAACCTGCCGGGTTTCGACGGCCTCGAACTGGCCGATCGCCTGCGCGCCGACGAGAACGCCGCCAGCCAGATCGCACCGATCCTGATGCTGACGGCTCGCGATACGCTGGATGACAAGCTGCGCGGCTTCCAGGCCGGTGGCGATGACTACATGGTCAAGCCCTTCGCCTTGCTGGAGCTGGAAGCCCGTTTGCAGGCGCTGACGCGCCGCAGCAGCGGGCTGGCAGATGACCGGGTTCCGTTGCGGCTTGCAGACCTGACGCTGGACCTGCGAACGCTGGAGGTGCGACGGGGCTCGCGGGACATCGCGCTCAAGCCCAAGGCCCGCAAGTTGCTGGAAATCCTGCTGCGGGCTCAGGGGGCGGTGCTGTCGCGGGCAGACATCGAATCGGCACTCTGGGGCGATGCGCCGCCGGATGGCGAGGCGCTGCGTGTCCACATTCACGAGTTGCGACATGCGGTTGATCAGCCCGGTGAGGTCCCGCTGCTGCACACCGTGCGGGGTGCCGGTTACCGCATGAGCGCATAGGCCAGGGTCGTCCGTCGCATGCACACGCTTCACAGCCGCATTCTGCGGTCCATCATGTTGCTGATCGGGGTCGGCACGGTGATCTTTGTGCTGCTGATCCGTTTTGCCGGTGAGCAGATGGAATACAGCCTGCTGGATAACCAGATGCGCGATGACGCGGCCACGCTGCGTGAGCAGATTGCCGCAGGTCATGTCGATGCGTTGCCGCAACTTGCGCGCACGCGGGCCTGGCTGGAAACGCAGCAGACGGCGTCGGCGCCTCCCGCCCTGGCGGCTTTGCCGCTGGGTGTCTCGCATGATGTGGAGTGGGACGGTTCACGCTACCACGTGCGCCGCGAGCAACTGGATGCGGGGTTGCTCACCATAGCGGTCAACATCGACGAACTCGAACGCCGCGAGGCGCAATTCAATCTGGTGCTGTTTCTCGGCGGTTTCGGCATGTGCGTGCTGGTGGCCGCGCTGGGCTATTTCATGTCGCGGCAGATCTCCGAGCCGGTACGACGCATGGCCCGGGAACTCTCGGTTGCCGGCTTGCCTGAACCGGATTTCGCCGCCCGCTACCAGGGGGCAGAAATCGAAGCCATTGCCCGGGCGGTCGATGCCTATACCCGCCGCCAGAATCAGTTGCTCGAGCACGAACGCAACTTTTCGGCAGCAACCAGCCACGAACTGCGTACCCCACTCACCGTGATTCGCAGCAGCCTGGAGCTGGCGTTGATGAACACGTCGGAAGGTGACCCGGGTTCGCGCGCACTGCAGCGGGCTCTGGCGGCGTCCGGGGAGCTAGCCGACACGCTGGATGGGTTGCTGGCCCTGTCGCGGGAGCAGACCGTTGAGGCTGCAGAGCCGGTTTGGCTGGATCGGGTGCTGAAGGAGGTGATTCAGGGCGTTCCGGCTTCCGCGCGCCAATGTATACGACTGCGTTGTGAGCCGGTACAGGGCCGGATCATCGAGGCGCATTGGCGAGCGGTGTGTCAGAACCTGATCAACAACGCCCTGCGCCACGCGCCTTCGGGGCCGATAGCGGTTTCACTGGATGACGCTGCCTTTGAAGTCTGTGACGAGGGTCCGGGTTTCCCGACTGCTCTGTTAAACAGGGGGTTCGGCGCGTGGCGGCGGGGCCAGGAAAGCGAGGGGCATGGTCTGGGGCTGTACATCGTGCAGACCGTGCTCGAACGCTACGGCGCGGGGCTGGAGGCTGGAAACCTGCCCGGCGGCGGCGCGTGTGTGCGGGTTAGCGGTTTGCCGAATCGGGTATCG
>JBFHON010000122.1:0-8444 GCA_041593295.1 Oceanococcaceae bacterium
ACCGCGGCTTGCTTGCGTGCCACACGGGCGGCCTTGTGGTCGGCATCGACATTCAGACCCAGCACCATGAACCCCTGCGGGGCCCAGCGCTGGTGCCACTGCTCCAGAACGGGCATGGCCACCCGGCAGGGTGCACACCAGCTGGCCCAGGCATCGACATACACCACCTGCCCGCGCAGCTCATCCGTACCC
Organism: Oceanococcaceae bacterium; assembly: GCA_041593295.1. Taxonomy (GTDB): domain Bacteria; phylum Pseudomonadota; class Gammaproteobacteria; order Nevskiales; family Oceanococcaceae; genus MS8. The sequence goes on from JBFHON010000122.1 coordinate 193, forward strand.
AGCAGGCCCGATCCATCCATGCGCTCGGCCTGGATGTCCGGGAACAACTGCCCGACGTCAACGGCGGCAGCGGGCGTTGCCAGCAACGCAAGCAGCAACAGGTACAAGGGCTTGAGCATCGGTGGTATCCAGGTGCGCATCTGTCGTGTGTGGTGAACCGCGATCAGTCTTCCCAGATCACTTTCTTGCGCATTGCCGCCCAGGCCTCGACCTGAGGCTCGTAGCGTTCCTCGATGACATTGCGCTTGATCTTCATCGTCGGCGTCAGCATGCCGTTCTCGATGCTCCAGGGCTCGCGCACCACAACCACAAAAGCCAGCTCTTCGTGCGGGTCCAGCGTCGGGTTGACCTCATCCATCAGGCTTTCCAGTTCCTGCTCGATTTCCGCCCGATCCTGCCCCCGGTCGAGTGCTGCCCGCGCATCTTCGCTGAGCAGCACCAGGCCAAAGGTGGCCGGCTGGTTGGCCCCACCCACACAGATGACCTCGATCTTCGGATGCGCGCCGAGCTTGTTTTCGATCGGCACGGGTGCGACGTACTTGCCCTTGCTGGTCTTGAACAGATCCTTGACCCGGCCGGTGATCTTCAACCGCCCGGCTTCGTCAATTTCGCCCATGTCACCGGTCTTGAAGAAACCGTCCTCGGTATAGCACTCAGCCGTGACCTCCGGCTGCTTGTAATAACCCAGCATCTGCGCGGGGCTCTTGACCAGCACCTCACCCGAATCCGGGTCGATCTTGCATTCCACCCCGGAATTGGCGTGACCGACATATCCGACGCGCGCCTGACCCGGTCGCGTGAAGTGCGAATAGGCCATGTTTTCGCTCATGCCAAAGGCTTCGAGCAGTTCCAGCCCCAGGTCGCGGTACCACTGGATCGTTGCGGGCGGCAACGGGGCCGCACCGGTCAGCGCAATCCGCACCTCGCCCAGACCCAGCCCATCCAGCACCTTGTGCTTGAGCTTCTTGCCCAGCAGCGGAATGTTGAACAGAACCTTCTGCTTCTTCAGCGGCAATTTTTCGCACACGCCCAGCTGGAACTTGGTCCACAGCCGCGGCACCGAGAAGAAGATCGTCGGCCGGGCGCGTTTGAGGTCGTCCAGGAAGGTCGCCAGCGACTCGGCGAAGTAGACCTTCATGCCGAAATAGTTGGAGTTGTTTTCGACGACCACGCGCTCGGCTACGTGCGCCAGCGGCAGGTACGACAGCATGCGGTCGCTCTGGTCAACCGGCACGATGTCGCGCATCAGGACCGCGCAGACATTGAAGGCGCGGAAGCTCTGCATCACACCCTTGGGCCGCCCGGTGCTGCCTGAGGTGTAAACAATGGTGGCCAGCTCTTCCAGCTCGCGGTCGGGTTCCCCGGCCAGCGGCTCCTGCTTGGCGATGACATCCATCCAGGCATCGCCGGCAATCCCTTCCGGCGCCAGCGGCAGCAGCACGCGGGGCATGTCTGCCGGCACACCGGCCTGCATCATGTCCCAGTCATCCAGCTTGCCGATGAAGACCAGCTTGGATTCGCTATGCTCGAGGATGTAATTGACCGTGTCGTCGTTCAGTGTCGGATACAGGGGCACGGTCACATGACCGGCCATCCAGATCGCCCAGTCGGCGATGATCCAGTGGGCCGAGTTCTTGCCCAGCAGGGCGATGCTGCTACCGGCAGGCAGGTCCAGCGAAACCAGATAGGAAGCCATCCGCCGGGCCTGGTTCATGGCCTGCTTCCAGGTGTATTCCTCGACCTTTCCACCACCGACGGGCTGCACGAAATGGACGTCGTCCGGTGCGGTTTTTTCCCAGTGGTAAAGCCGCGCAAGCGGGCTCTGCTGATTGATTTCTTGGCTCATTTGTTGTCTCCCCGAATAAACATTCACGCCATCGGTTTGGCGTGCTGCCCGCCATCTTACGCGGCGGACTCCAGATAGGGTTGCAGGAAGCTGCGCATGGCATGCACAGCCGCATCCTTGTACTCCGGCCGGATTTCCCCGTGTTCGAAGAATGACCGCCGGAAGCAGGCCAGACCGATGTCGATGGCCAGCGTAAACACATCCAGGTCGGCCGGCAGCTTGCCACGTGCCCCACGGCCCCTGGCATGGTTCATCCAGACCCCGCGCGTCAGACCGCCCAGGCGCTTGAGCAGGGATTCCAGCGAGCGGTAGCTGGTGTCCGACACCGCGCCGCCCAGAATCAGCAGCCGCGCGGCCGGCCGGTCATTGTGAAACTTGGCCGCCTGGTCCATCGCCCACTCGATGGCATTCCACCAGGTGTTGCCTTCCAGTTCGTAGGCGTGCTCGACATACAGGCTTTCCAGGTCGCTCAGGTGCCGCTGCACCAGTTCGTTCAGAACCGCGTAGGGGGTGGGAAAGTAGGCATAGACACTGCCGCGCGTCATCCCCAGCCGCTCGGCCACCACCGGAATGGAAAACCCCGCCAGGCCTTCGCTTTCGAGCACGCTTTCCGCCTCTTTCAGCACGGCCTCGAAGCGGTCGCGCGCGCGCTGCTGGCGTGGTACCTTGGCAACGGCAAGCGGGTCCATCTGCGGCTCGGAAGCAGCATTCGGCGGGGCGGCGATCTCGGTCAATTCGGTTTGTGCACTCATGCGCCAAAGCCTAGCGAAAACCCTGCCATTGTGACAAATGTCATTTATGCATTCAAGTCACCCGCGCATGACCCTGCCTCCCTCCCGGCGCACCGCCGGGCATCGGCTAGACTCATCTTCCGCGCCCTCAGGTACCTCTTCCGTGAATCGACTCGCGATCGCGCTCGTCAGCCTTGCCGTGCTCACCGAAGTGGGTGCCGTCGAACTCCGTGATGGCCTGCAGGCCTACTCGCGCGGCGACTATGTCACCGCCAGACAGGTCTGGCAGGAACTGGCCGACCAGAACGACCCCGAGGCGCAATACAACCTGGGGACGCTGTACACCCGGGGCCGTGGTGTTGAGACGGACGATGCCGAAGCCTTTCGCTGGTATCTGCGTGCGGCCACGCAGGGCTACGACATGGCGCAATTCACCGTCGGCGTCTGCTACGCCACCGGGCGCGGTGTCGCCCGCGACGACAGCGAAGCCGTGAACTGGTATCGCCGCGCGGCGGACCAGGGCAAGGCCACCGCACAGACCAACCTCGGGCTGATGCTGGAAAGCGGCCGCGGCACCCCCGCCGATCTCGAAGCTGCCGAATCCTATTACCGCAAGGCCGCAATGCAGGGCAACGCAACCGCCCAGTACAACCTCGGCTCGCTCTATCAGCGCGGGGCCGGGCTGCCACAAAGCGATGTCAAAGCCGTCAAGTGGTACACCTATGCGGCCGAACAGGGCTTCGCGCTCGCACAGTACAACCTGGCGATCATGCACGAGCGCGGTAGCGGCGTGGAGCGCAGCCCGCAGAAGGCTGCGGAGTGGTTCCTGAAGGCGGCCAGGAATGGTGACGCCGATGCCCAGTTCCGCATCGGCGAGCTGTACGCGGACGGCATCGGTGTCGCCCCGGATCGCGAGGAGGCCATCCGCTGGCTGGATCGCGCCGCGGCGAACGGCATCACCGGCGCGGAGCGCCGCAAGCAGCAACTCCTCGCCGAATAGCCCGGCCTGCGCGACAGCTGCCGGCAAGCCGGCTGTCCGTCAGGGCACGTAATCGCCGACCGGTGGTGCGGGCCGCAGGATGGATGACGCTGGCAGTTGCAAGCCCTCGGCCCGGATCACCGCCGCCGACTGCTCGGTCTGCGTCCAGGTCTGCAGGAAACGCTCTGCGGAATTGAAGATGTGCTTGATGTCTTCGGCGTCGCCCTCGAGCACGATTTCCTGCAACCAGTCGGTCACCATGCCGCCATGCGAGGTTCCTTCGATGTCCTGGTGCCAGGAGCGCGCAATATCGCCGGACTCGTCCCGGCTGACCGACTGCTCGAACACCACCGGATCGACCTCGTTGAAGGACTCCAGCGCATCCCAGGGCCCGCCGCTGTAGAAGGTGAAGGGATAATTGATGGCATCCGCTGCATCGAAATCCCCGCGCGGACCGCTCTGCGAAGACAGCCCGTTGGTGTCGGTACCGTAGCCGAAGCCAAACAGGATGCTGTCGGCCTCCTCGCGCCCGGCCATGGCCTCGGTGTGCAAGCCCAGCGTTTCCGTCAGGTCATCGCGGAAGCCCCGGCTGCTGCCATTGGACGGGTACAGGAAGCCGCCACCGGCCAGCACCCGGCGGGCCTGATCCACGGTGGTACCGCCGAAGGTGCCGTGCGTCGATACCAGCGGGTACTGGATGGTCTGGGCTTCGGTCAACTCCAGGGCCTGGGTTTTCATGCCCATTTCCATGTGGTCGAAATCGAAGATGAACCCGAACTCCATCAGCTTGCTGTAGGTGTACAGGCCAGCCGGGGTCATCCAGCGCGCATTGCACTGGCTGACGTCCGCGGGGTAGCAATACAGCGCCCCGCCACCGGTGCCGGACAGATTCAGCGGCGGGCAGCTCACCATCAACGGGGAGGTGGCGGCCGAAGCCCCACCGGAATCCGACCACAGGTAGCCGGAGAACCCGGGCGTTTCGTCCTCGATCGGGCAGTCGTAGGTGTTCCAGAACTCGCCGGTCGGCGTTTCCGTTTCGGGAATGGCCGCAACAAAGGCCGCGCCGGCATTGGGGTCCCCATTGAACAGCGCCTCACTCAGCAGCTGGATTTCCGCACCGGGGATACCACCGGAGTTTTCACGGTTCCCGACATTGAGCAGCGCCATGTCGAAGATGCCGTTGCCGCCAAAGGCGTTGTCGAACTCGTGGATGGAAATGATCTGGCGAACGCCCCAGTCCCAGACCCGCTGCATCTGGGTCTTGATCGAGTTGGGCTGCCCTTCCTCGGTCGTGCACCCGTAGCTGTTCTCGATACCACCGGATCCGTCTTCCTCGAACGGCGCCTGCGTGCGCAGCGGGCTGTAGGTCAGCTGGCAGTTGAACAGGTTCGAGATCTCGATGCCGAGCACCACCGCGACCTTGCCATCTTCAATGACCTTCCGCGCCTCGTCAGAACTGTGCACGATCTGGAAAAAGCCCTGGCCCGGCCCGCCATATTGCGCGTCGATGTAGTTCTCCATCTGGTACATCGTGCCGGCCTGGCGACCGGCATTGTTCATCGGGTCACAGTCGTAGCTGGGGTCGTTGGTGACATTGCGCTCGATTTCACACAGGGTCTGGTTGTCGACCAGGTCGTTCACGGCCACCCGCAGCCCACCGGCCCAGGCGCGCTCCAGCCATTTCCAGTACAGCGCCTCGTGGGTCAGGTTGCTGCGCTCGGGCCAGTCGGTGAAGGTCGGCCAGCCATCGGTGGCATGCCCGAACTGCCCGCCGTAAGCCGCCCCCAGAAAGTCCAGCTCCCCCGAGTTGCCATGGTCCACCGCGCAGTCGCCCAGGGCGTGCTCGACACCGTAGGGGTGAAAGGGCCGTCCCCATTCGGCCCCGCCCAGAAACTCGGTCGCGCTGATGTGAATGTGCGCATCGGCGTGCCCCAGCACCGTGCCATCCGGCTGGGTGCCCTTGAACGGTGTTCCGCTGAAGTCACTGGAGGCCTCTGGAAACACGGCACACCCGGCCATCGGCTCGAAACTGAAACTGGCAACCGGCTCGGAAACTGCACCGGCCACGGCCAGCGCGCCGCCCTCGTCGATACCCAGCACCTCACCCGAAGCGACGCTGGCCAGCGTGAATTCGGTGCCCTGGATTTCCGGGTCGACAAATGTGGACCACCGCATGACCTGCTCGGGCGTGGGTTCCGTGTGGTACAGCGGCGTCGCCGGGTACAGCGTCGTATCCCCGACGACGCGCACTTCAAACTCGGCCGACGGGCTGGCATCGGCGCGGCTGACCCGGCTCAGGCTGCCACCCGACAGGTTCAGCAACTGGCCACCGCTGTCATGCAGCAGGTAGGTCCCCAGCGCCGAGGGCTTCAGATAGACCGGCTCGGCGGCATCCAGCGTTGCCGCACTGGCGGCGAAAGCCTCCCCGTCACGCGCCAGATACTGGGCATTGCCATTGGCACGCACCGCCCAGCAGGCATTGGCCAGGGCGTAACGGGTTTTCGGACCCGCCGGGTCAGAGACCACATCGCCGCCGTCATCCGGCCCGGAGTCCTTGTTGCTGCGCGAATCGCAGGCCGACAAACTGATGCAGCCCAGCAGGGCGGCAGCGATAAAATAACGATTCGGTTGCATGCGGGATCTCCTGACGGAGACGGTAGGATATAGCGCCGGTAACTTGTTGACAGTCATATATTTGCAGTAAGACCTCTGCAGAGGTCGCCACCGCGGACACCGTTTCTTCATGCTCATGCGTTATCTCCCCATCGTCCTGGCCGTTGCCTGTGTCACCACCCTGCTGTTGCTGTATCAACGCATGCAGCCGGAGACCGCCCCGCCGGCAGAAGCCCGGACCCTCCAGGTGGAACTGGCCATTGCCGACGGCCACCGCAGCGCGGGCCCGGCAGAAATCGCCGCCCATACCGGCGACCGTCTGCTGCTGTCGGTCACGGCGGACCAGGCCACGGAACTGCACCTGCACGGCTACGACCGCACGCTGAACGTCGTTCCCGGCCAGGCTGCGACGCTGGACCTGGTTCTGGCGCATTCCGGCCGCTTTGAACTGGAAACCCATGGCCATCAGGGCCACCACGGAAGCCTGACTGTCGTGACCGTCAAGCCCCGGTGAGCCACGGCGCCCGAATCACCGCGGGCATTGTCATTCCGGGGCTGCTCGCAACCCCGGCCAGTGCGCACTCCTTCGGGCCCATCTATACCCTGCCGCTGCCGTTCTGGATGTACGGCTGGGGTGCAGCCACCACGCTGCTGGTCTCTTTTGCTGCCGTCGCCTGGTTCCTGCACCGGCCGGCGGCGGAGCAAGCGAAGTTCGTCCCGCTGGCCCGGGTCCCCCGGTACGGCATCGCCCTGGAACACGCCGGACGCGCGCTGGCCCTGTTCAGCCTGGCGCTGTGCATCGGCGCCGGGCTGATTGGCACCGCCCGGCCTTATGCCAACATCAGCATGACCCTGTTCTGGGTCATTTTCCTGGTGGGCTATGCCTATTGGTGCGCACTGCTGGGCGACAGCTTCGCCCGGATCAATCCCTGGCGCACTCTCGCCGATGGCCTGCTGCGCAGCCCGCTCGGCCGACGCCGCCTCGCCACCCTGCCGCACGCGCTGGACAGCTGGCCGGCCGTGCTCCTGCTACTGGGCTTTCTGTGGCTGGAGCTGTTTGGCCAGCTCACACCCCAACGCCTTGCCCTGTGGCTGCTGGCATACACGCTGCTATTGCTGCTCGGCTCCGTGATCTTCGGTGCCGCCAGCTGGTTTCGCCATGCGGATTTCTTCGGTCGCATCTTCGCCCTGCTCGGCAGCCAGTCCTGCCTGACCATCCGGCACGGCCGGATCTGCCTGCGCTGGCCCTTCCTGGGCGCCGAGCAATTGCGCTTTGCCTCGCTGGGTTCGGTCATGTTCGTGCTGACCTGGCTTGCCGGAACCGCCTTCGACGGCCTGCACCAGAGCGTGCTGTTCAAGCGCTGGTTCTTCACTGACATGTATCAGGCCGGCCTGCACCACTGGGCGGGTGACAACCTGCGTATGGCCTACCCGTGGATGCATGCCGCCTTTGCCTGGTGGCAGAGCCTGTGGCTGGTGCTGCTGCCCGTGCTGTACGCGGTGATCTATCTGGCCTGCATGGCGCTGACCCGCTGCATCGCGCGCACCGGCCCCGGCGCGCTGGAACTGGCCCGGGCCTTTGCACCTTCGCTGATCCCCATCGCACTGGTGTACCACGCCGCCCACTACTACACGCTGCTGCAGACCCAGGGCGTCAAGATCGTGGCCCTGATCTCCGACCCCCTGGGCTGGAACTGGAACCTGTTCGGCACGGCCGACTGGCTGCAGCGCACGATCATCCCCGACACCGCCCTGGTCTGGCGGGTGCAACTGGGCCTGATCGTCGGCGGGCACATTGCCGGGGTCATCCTCGCCCATCGCCGGGCGCTGGAAATCTACCCGACGGCCCGGGTGGCCACGCTGAGCCAGCTGCCTTTTCTGACGCTGATGGTGGGGTTCACCGTGTTCGGGCTGTGGATCCTGTCGCTGCCGGCAATCAGCAGCCGCTGAGGCGTAAACGGCTAGTATGCGCAGAGGAGCCGCATACCCTGCGGTCGGCCCTTCTGGCCTGGGAGACCTCACCCGTGACACTGAGACGACCACTGCCCTATCGCTATCTGGCCTGGATGCTCAGCGGAGCCGG
>JBFHON010000123.1:0-8439 GCA_041593295.1 Oceanococcaceae bacterium
GCCGCCGATGTTCTGCATGTCAGCTACCGGGCTGTCGAGCTGCTTCTGGTACTCCTCCCACAAAGGCAGCTGCCAGGCGCGGTCGCCGGCCACTTCGCCGGCGCTCAGAAGTTCATCGGCCAGCGACTGGTCATTTGCGAACAGTCCGCAGGCCTTGTCGCCAAGCGCAACCACGCAGGCACCGGTCAGTGTTGCCAGGTCAACGATGGTTCGCGGCTTGTATTCGTTCTGGACCCAGGTCAGGGCGTCGCACAGGATCAGGCGGCCTTCGGCATCCGTGTTGATGACTTCGATGGTCTGGCCCGACAGGCTGGTGACGATGTCGCCCGGTTTGTTGGCGGCACCATCCGGCAGGTTTTCCGAGGCGGCCACGACAGCGACGACATTCAGCGGGAGCTTCATTTCGGCCAGGGCACGCATCGCACCCAGCACCGTTCCGCCGCCCATCATGTCGAACTTCATTTCTTCCATCTTCGCGGCGGGCTTGAGGCTGATGCCGCCAGCGTCGAAGGTCAGGCCCTTGCCGACCAGCGCAAGCGGCTTCTCGGACTTCTTGCCGCCGTTCCACTCCAGCACGATCAGGCGAGCCTCCTCGCGGCTGCCGCGGGACACCGAGAGCAGGGCGCCCATGCCCAGGTCGGCCATTTCCGCCTCACCCAGGACCTTGCACTTGAGGCCCTTGAAGCTGGCGGCCATGTCTTCGGCAACGTTGGCCAGGTCGGTGGGGGTGCAGCGGTTGCCGGGGCGGTTGCCGAGGTCACAGGCCAGCGAGATGCCATTGGCCAGCGCCTGGCCGTGGAGCAGGGCCGTGCGCGCTTCGGCGGCGTCGAAGCCGTCCGCAGCCAGGAACCCGACAGACTTCAGGGCGCGGACTTCGGGCTTGCTGCTCTTGCATTCGGTAAAGCGGTACGCGGCCTTGGCAACGGCGGCTACGGCGCGTCGCAGCGCATCCCCGGCTTCGGCTCCGGCATTCATCGCGCTCAGCGCAACCACCATGCGCTTGTTGCCCAGGGTGGTTGCCGCATCGGTGGCTGCAGCAATGGCCTGGTCGCGGGCATTCAGGTCGAATTTCTTGGCCTCGGTGCCGCAGCCCACGGCGATGATGCGCCCGGGGCCGTCGGTAGCTTCCAGCGGGATGGTCAGCGTGCTGCCCGGCTTGCCGGAAATGTCGCCGCGCTTGACCGCGGCGGCAACGGCTTGCGTGATCGCTGCGGGAAGGTTGTCCGGGACAACGGATTTGCCGCATACGCCCACGACAAGGCTGTCGTGGGAATTGAGGGCATCGAGGGAGGAGAGCAAGGCATACTTCATGGCAATGAACAGTTCTTCGCTGATTTTCAAGGGTTCAACAGAGCCATCAGGATACAGCCTTTGCGGCAATGCCATCGCGTGCGCAGGGTGCGGGGAGGGCCTCGGGAATGGCACGTGAAAAGCAGATTCTGAGCGGGTATCTGTATCGCGAGGCCTTTCGCAGCTGGGCCGGCGTCACGGTGATTTTGCTCGCCATCATGCTGGCGACCCGGCTCGCCCGTTTTCTGGGCGAAGCGGCGAAGGGGAATATCGATCCCTCGTTGCTGGCGGTGCTGGTGGGCTTGTCCAGTGTGCAGTACCTGACCATCCTGATTCCCGTGTCGCTGCTGATCGGGGTCATGCTGACCCTGGGCCGGCTGTACAGCGAGAGCGAAATCGATGCGATGTATGCCGGCGGGCTGGGAATGGGAGGCATGTACGGTCCTTTCGTGCGTCTGGGAACCGTGCTCGCCCTGTGCGGGGCCATGCTGAGTCTGTGGCTGAGCCCGCTGGCCGGCCGTACCGCCGACTTTCTGATCAAGGAGGCCAGCAGCAGCATGGCGTATGCGGCTTTCGAGCCGGGGCGCTTCCAGTCATTGCCGGATGATCGCGGCACCCTGTATCTGGAGAGTTTCGACAGTCGCCAGGGGCAGCTGGCGCAGGTATTCGCGGAGGTGAACAGCACGGGTGACCAGAGCGTCATTCTGGCCGAAAGCGGGCGTTTCACCATTGATCAGTACAACCGCCACCGGCTGGTCTTGCAGAACGGTACCCGGATCGATCGGGCGATCGACGGGTCGGAGGTTCAGATCACCCGGTTTGGCCAGCACGGGCTGGCAATGACGCCGCCTGCCTTTGATTACAAGTCCTCGAAGAGCGCCCTGAAACCTTCCTGGGATCTGCTCAGCAGCTCAAGCAGGGCGGACCAGGCGGAGTGGCACTGGCGGCTGGCCACCCCGGTGTCCACGCTTCTGATGGTGCTGATCGCGGTCCCGCTGGCGCGGACCACAGCTCGCAAGGGGCGCTATGGGCGTCTGGGCTGGGGAATCCTGGCCTTTCTGATGTATTTCAACGTGCTCGGCCTGGGGCAGGCCTGGCTAGAGTCCGGGCAACTTCCCATGTGGATCGGGCTGTGGTGGGTACATGTCATTGTGCTGTCCATTGTGCTGGCGCTGTGGCTGCGCGCCGGGCGCTACCGGCAGCGTTACCAGCAGGGGCTGTTGTAGTGCGCGGGATACCGATACTTGACCGTCATCTGGCTCTGGCACTGATCGGGGCGGCTGCGATCACGGCCGTGGTGCTGCTGGGCCTGAGTGGCTTTGTCAGCTTTGTGGAAGAGCTGGACTGGGCGCGACGGCATGACATGGGTCTGCCGGAGGCCGGCCTGCTGACCTTGTACAAACTCCCCGAGCTGTTGTTCGACATGTTCCCATTGATCGTGCTGCTGGGGGCAATTCTGGGGCTGGGCGGATTAGCCTCGGCGGGTGAGCTGGTGGTGATGCAGAGCGCGGGCATGCCGCTGTGGAGGCTGGCCATGTCAGTCGCGATCGTGGGGCTGGGGCTGGGCCTGCTGAGCCTGGCGGTTGGCGATCGCGTGGTTCCGGGTGCGCGCGCAGCAAGCTCGGCCATCAAGCAGGGCAAGCCACGTGCCGGTGCCGAGGCCCAGCGGGAGCTGTGGCTGCGTGAAGGCACGGCATTCATTCACATAGGCGCGGTGCGTGATGCGCGGCGTCTGGAAGACGTGAGGATCTACGAAGTGTCGGGCGAAGGCAGTGCTTTGCAGGCCATGCAGACCGCCCAGGCCATGATCTATCGCGACGGCGGCTGGAGCGCGGAGGGCTGGTCGCGGGAGCTTGCGCGCGAGGACCGGCTGGAGGTTGAGTCGCTGGCCTACCGCCGGCTGGATTTCGATTTCGGGCCGGATGTGATCGAGCTGTTTCTGCTGCGTGCAGACAGCCTGTCCTTGCCCGGGCTGCGGCGCTACATCCGCTATCTGGAGATGAACAAGCTGGACTCGCATGCGCCGCGCCTGGAGTTCTGGCGCAAGCTGGCATCACCGCTGAGCGTGGTGGCCATGGTCCTGATCGCCATTCCGTTTGTGCTGGGCCCGCTGCGTGACACCGGCGCCGGGCAGCGCCTGTTCATCGGGGTGCTGATGGGGATCGGCTTTTATGTGTTCAACGAAACCGTCGTCAGTCTGGGGGCGGTGTACCGCTGGCCACCCCTGGTCGCCGCATTCGCTCCGGTGCTGATCCTGAGTGCGCTGGCCAGCTGGCGGTTGATGAGCTATCGCGCGCAGTAAGCCGTCATTGCCGGGGCGGTGCGAGGCCCGCGCCAGGGCCTCAGCGCGTATGATCTGATCACAGACCGGGGCCCCACGGCGGCTTGACGCGCGGGGTCTGGATTGAAAAACAAGGGAGACACCTGAAAATGCATGCCATGGACCCCAAGGCCACGCCGCTGGATTGCTTTTACTACTGGGAAAAGGCACAGCCGGAGCGCCGCTATCTGACCCAGCCGCTTCCCGGAGGGGAGGTTCGCGAATACACCTGGAAGCAGGTTGGCGACGAGGCGCGGCGAATGGCGACGCATCTGCAATCACTGGGCCTGCCTCCGCGAAGCCAGATCGGGTTGCTGTCAAAAAACTGTGCGCACTGGATCATCGCCGACCTGGCCATCTGGATGGCCGGTCATGTCAGCGTGCCGCTGTACCCGACCTTGAACGCCGAAACCGTACGCTACATTCTGGAGCACAGCGAATCGCGGCTGCTGTTTGTCGGCAAGCTGGATGACTGGGAGACCATGCGTGATGGTGTGCCGGACGACCTGCCCTGCATCGCCTTGCCGCTGGCGCCGGAAACCGATTACCTGCAGTGGGATGACGTCATCGCTGCTGCCGAGCCCCTGCAGGAGCCCGCATCGCGGGATCTGGATGAGATGGCCACCATCGTGTACACCTCCGGGTCAACCGGGCAGCCCAAGGGTGTCATGACCAGTTTCGGGGCGATGGCGAACGCATCCATTGGCTTTTCCGACATCATGACCCTGGACAATCAGGAGCGGATGCTCAGTTATCTGCCGCTGGCCCATGTGTACGAGCGCTGGCTGGTGGAGGACAACTCGCTGCGTTACGGCTTCGAGGTCTTTTTCAACGATACGCTGGAGACTTTTGTTGCCGACCTGCGCCGGGCGCGGCCGACGATCTTCATCTCGGTGCCCCGCTTGTGGACCAAGTTCCAGTCCAGCGTCACGGCGAAGCTCCCGGAGAAGAAGCAGAAGCGTCTGTTCCGCATTCCGGTCGTCTCGGGCATCGTGAAGAAAAAGATCCTGACGCAGCTGGGCCTGGAAAACGTTCGCTATGCCGCCACCGGCTCTGCGCCGCTGTCCAAGGAAACCTTGAGCTGGTTCCGGAGCCTGGGGCTGGAGCTGCTCGAGGGTTACGGCATGAGCGAAAACTTTGCCTATTCCCACGGGTCGCGCCCGGGGCAGGCGCGTGTCGGCTACGTCGGGCATGCGGCGCCGGGTGTGGAAACGCGCATCGCCGAAAACGGGGAAATCCAGGTCCGCAGCCCGGCAACGATGATGGGGTATTTCAAGCAGCCCGAGAAAACCGCCGAGGATCTCACGGAAGACGGATTCCTGAAGACCGGTGACATGGGCGAGATTGATGAGGCGGGTCGGCTGCGGATCACCGGACGGGTCAAGGAGCTGTTCAAGATCAGCAAGGGCAAATATGTGGCGCCGGCGCCGATCGAGAACAAGCTGATCAACCATGAGGCCGTCGAGGTGGTGTGCGTGGCTGGCGCGGATCAACCCGCTCCCTTCGCGATGTTCGTGCTGTCTGCGGAAGCGCGCGAAAAACTGCGCAACAACGAACTGGATAGCGCGGCGCTGACGACGGAGCTCGAAGAGGTCATCGAGTCGGTCAATGCCAGCGTGGATCCGCATGAGCAATTGCAGTTCGGTGTGGTGGTCAACGACACCTGGGATATCGACAACGGTTTCCTCACGCCGACCATGAAGATCAAGCGCAATGTCATCGAAAGCCATTACGCTCCGCGGGTGGAACCCTGGTACAGCGAGCGCCGCAAGGTGATCTGGGAGCTGGAAAACTAGCGCCGGCGGGCTACGGGTTCGCGGACCTTCGGTCGCGGCAGGTCACTGCCGCGACTGTATTGGCCCGCTTCTTGCGACCGACGGGGCGCCGATTTTCCGGAAACTTGCGCGGGAGGTGCGCAAAAGTGGCCTGAAAATGCCGCGCGCGGAAAGTTTTTGCGCAATGCAAAAAAGCCTGAACCAAAAGGGTTTTGCTATGTCTGAGAGCGGTACGGCCCCTGTATGAGGGGGTTACCACACTCGCCAGACAATTTCCGCGTTGCTAAAATCCGCAGATGGCCAAGACCTCCACGCTCAAACCCTGGGAGCGGGTCACCGACCCCAACAGCTTTTCCGCCCTTGTCGCACTCTGGGAGTCGAACTATTCGCTCCTGGAGCGGCTGATCCCTGATCTGCGCAAAGTGCCCAGTGGCGCTGTGTCGCGCGGTGATGCGAACTGTCCGCTCCATTTGCACAGTGTGCATCATGAGCGCTACACGGCGACGTTTATCCTGACGCACCGCTTCCCCGGCAAGGGTGAGGTGCCCCGGCTCAAGGTCCGCGTGTTCTTCGATGCGAAGGCCGCGCAGGCACTCGATGTCGAAAAGGGTGACTTTGGTGAAAACCTGTACCTGCAAATCCAGCGCAATGCCATGCTGAACAAGTGGCTGGACTGGTGCCTTGAGCAGGGTCACGGGTTCTGGATTCGCAAGGACGCTGCCTGACGCTGCCGTCGGCTCGTCGCCTGCGGGTGTGCGCTTTCCCTGACGGTTAATCGCGCTGTTGCGTCTGCGCTCTCGCTCAATGCGATTTGCCCGGGTGCGCTCCGGGGGTTGGCCCCCGGAGCGACGAATCATCAGTTGAGAAGCGCGAGGATCTCTGCGGTCTTTGCTTCCATCAGTTTCGTGTCGGCGCGGGATTCCACGTTCAGCCGGGTGACCGGTTCGGTATTGCTCCGGCGCAGGTTGAAGCGCCACTGTGGAAATTCCAGACTCAGGCCGTCCAGGCGGTCTTCGTGGATGAATTGCCCGGCAAAATGGGCATACACGCGGTCGATCGCGGCCTGCGGGTCGGCAACTTCGCGATTGATCTCGCCACTGGAGGGGTAGCGGGCAATCCGGTCGGCAACCAGTTCCGAGAGCGGGCGCCCGGTCTTGCTGATCAGTGCGGCAACCAGCAGCCAGGGAATGTTGCCGTTGTCACAGTAGGCAAAGTCCCGGAAGTAGTGGTGTGCGCTCATCTCGCCGCCATACAGGGCATCGTGTTCGCGCATGATCTGCTTGATATAGGCGTGGCCTGTCCGGCTCTGTATGGCCTTGCCGCCCTGCGATTCGACGATGGCGATGGTGTTCCAGGTCATGCGCACGTCATGCACGATGGAGGAGCCGGGTTTTTCCTTGAGCAATGAGTCGGCGAGAAGGCCGACGATGTAATAGCCCTCGATGAAGTCGCCGTTTTCATCGAACAGGAAGCAGCGGTCGAAGTCGCCGTCCCAGGCTACGCCGAAATCCGCTTTTGCGGCGCGTACCGCACTGGCCGTCGCCGGGCGGTTTTCGACCAGGAGCGGGTTGGGGATGCCGTTGGGAAAGTGTCCGTCGGGCTGGTGGTGCAGGCGCTCGAAGACAAAGGGGAGGTGTGGTTCCAGGGCGTCGACGATGATGCCGGCCGGCCCGTTGCCGGCGTTGGTGAGAATCTTCAGGGGTTTGAGGGCGCCGGTGTCCACATAGCCCAGCAAGTGCTCGATATAGTCGGCGCGGTGATCCAGCGGCCGGGTCTGTGCGGTGGTGCCGTCGGGGCAGCGGGCGGTGTCGGTGCTGACCTGGGCCTCGATTTCGGCCAGGCCGCTGTCGGCTCCGATCGGGCGAGACCCGGCGCTGACCAGTTTCATGCCGTTGTAGTCCATGGGGTTGTGGCTGGCAGTGACCATGATCCCGCCGTCGAGCTGGTAGTGGAAGGTCGCGAAATAGACCTCCTCGGTGCCGCACAAGCCCAGGTCCAGTACCTCGACGCCTTCGTCCTGCAGGCCGAGCGCCAGTGCGTTCTGCAGCTGGGCGCTGCTCAGCCGCACGTCGCGACCGGTCACGACCTGGCGGGGTTTGACCACCCGGGCGTAGGCGCGGCCGATGCGATAGGCAATGTCGGTATTCAGTTCGTCGGGGAGGCGGCCGCGAATGTCGTAGGCCTTGAAGCAATTCAGGGGCATGGGGTGTGCTGTCGTGGGCGGTTGAGTGAGGCGAGCGAGGCTAGCACAGGGCGCGGTCAGGACGATGTGCGGGGTTTGCGCAGCAGTTCGTGGCTTTTCAGCAGGTGGCGCAGCTGGTCATAGGTCAGTCCCAGTGCGGCGGCGGTGTTTTTCTGGTGGAACTGATGGCGCTTCAGGGCGCGCTCGAGAAGGTCCTTCTCGATGCTCTTGATGTGGCCGTAGAAATCCTCGGGCAGGGCGCTGTTTGCCGTGCTCGCCATGCTGCGGCTTGTGTTGTCGTCGCTGGCCTGGCTGTGGCGGCGTGCCGGTGCGGGTCTCCAGGGGGAGGCGAAGGGGTCGATCGTGATCTCGTCAATCAGGGCGTCCGGGTCAGTCTGCCGGTACACCGAGCGTTCCACCACGTTGCGCAATTCGCGCACGTTGCCGGGCCAGTTGTAGGCGGCCAGCTGGCGGAAGGCCTGACGGGAAAAGCCCGGGAAATGATCGCGCCCCAGTTCGCGGCACATGGACTCGGCAAAATGCTGGGCCAGCACGGAGATGTCGCCAGGGCGGGAGCGCAGGGGCGGCAGGGTGATGACCTCGAATGACAGCCGGTCCAGCAGGTCCGAGCGGAAATCGCCGGCTTCGGCTGCGGCGGGCAGGTCCACGTTGGCTGCGGCGACCAGGCGGACGTCGACTGTGAGTGTCTGGCTGGAGCCGACCCGCTGGAACTCGCCATATTCAATGACGCGAAGCAGCTTTTCCTGCAGTCGCATGCTCGTGGATGCGAGCTCATCCAGAAACAGAGTGCCGCCAGCGGCCTGTTCGAAGCGCCCGATGCGGGTCTTGGTTGCGCCGGTGAAGGCTCCGGC
>JBFHON010000124.1:0-8438 GCA_041593295.1 Oceanococcaceae bacterium
CCTGCACCTCCGGGCCGGCCAGGGTGACCAGCCGTTCAATGTAGCGATCGACGTTGCGGAAATACTCCAGACACACGTTGCGCATGCGCTGGTCGAATTCGGTCGGCTCGGCCGGGAACAGCTCCGGGTCGAGGAAGGCCCAGGCCTGATGCTGGATCTTGTCGGTGCCGTCGAACATGACGGCCATCAGCTCCGGCGCATCGTTTTCCAGAATGTACTCGGCCACCCGGAACCACTGCTCTTCCCGGGGCAGGTGGTAGCGCACCCAGCTTTCCATGTCGTTGTCGCTGAGTTTTTCCAGGGCCTGCTTTTCCGATTCGAAGTCCCAGGCCAGTTCCTTGGGATCGAAGCCGTCGATGTTGTCCTTCAAGCGCTGGAAAGCTTCCCGCGGGTGGGTATTGCGACGCAGGTGCTTGGCCGGAATGAAACCCGGCAGTATCGTGCCGTTCACGCCTTCGGGCGGGGGGGCGGTCAGCGGGAAGTTCAGCGCCGCAATCCTGCCGCCGGAGCGGCTGACCAGCGACCAGATGGTTTCGCAGGCGATGTCGCGTCCGTCGTACAGGGTCCAGAACACCTCACCGCCCTTGTCTTCGGCGCGGATGAAGTCGTACACCCCGTGATGACCGGGCGTACGGCCGGTCATGATCGAAGTCCATGCCGGGGGCGTCAGCGGGTTCGGGGTCGAGAACAGCTTGGCGCGTGCTCCCTTCTCCATCAAGCCCGCGAGGAATGGCATCACCACGCCTTCACCGGGTTGATCCTGAGTGAGTTTGTCCAGCACGGTGTAGGTACAGCCGTCCAGCCCGATAAACAGGGTCTTGGTGGTCATGCGCTTTTTCTCTCCATGAAATGTTTGGGTGCCGTCGCCAGCGCGATACAGCCCCCGTCCGTGAGTTCAATCCATTGAATCTGTGCCACTTCTCCCCGCGGGCCGCGCACGATGCTGCCTTCAAGGATCCAGTGATCCGGGCGGCCGTCCAGGCCGGTTCCGGCAGCCTTGGCCGCCGCTTCGCGCGCCGTCCACGCCCGCGCCATCAGCCGCCCCTGCTCCGCAGGTGGGGCTTTCATCCATTGCGCCCGTTCGCTCGGGCTCAGCACCGTGGCAGAGAGGCTGGCGCTGTCCAGGTCGCTGCCGGCATGCAGGTCGATGCCCACCGCCAGTTCGGCCAGCGCAGCGATTGCCACCGCCCGCCCACCGTGGTGTGAGATCGACACGCTGATGGCCTGCGGGATCAGCGGGCACCGCACCTGCGGCGCGCCGAGGGCGTCGGTTTCGATTGCGATATCGGCGGCGGCAACCTCCAGCCCCCACGAGGCGACCAGGGCCTTGACCGCTTCCTTGGCGGCAATGCGGCCGCGCAGCCAGTCGGGGCGCTGCGTGGGCGTGAGGGTCGCGAAAACGCCGCGTTCAGCGGCATCCAGCACCAGCTGGGCGGCGACCCGCAGCCAGATTTCACTGCCCTGCTCCCAGAAAGCTTCCGCTTGCTGCGGCAGGATGCGAGCGACCGTCGGCAGACCGGGAGTCTCCAGCGCCTGGGTCAGCAGCGCCTGCTGCGGGTGGCTACGCCATTGGGTGAATTCCGGGCTCACCGCAAAGCGGCGATCACACCAGTTCTGCACATCCAGCAGCAGCTGCCCCCGGGCATCCCGGACCTGCCAGTCGACCTCGAAGGCTTCCGCGCCCTGCTCGCGAAATACCCCATCGGCCGCCAGGGCCGCACCCATCGGTGCGGGCGGAGCGAACAGGCGCAAGCGGTCAATGCGGTAGGGGAAACAGTTGAAACCGGCGTTGTATTTCTCGCTCAGCCAGTACCCGGCCAG
This sequence comes from Oceanococcaceae bacterium, assembly GCA_041593295.1. GTDB lineage: Bacteria > Pseudomonadota > Gammaproteobacteria > Nevskiales > Oceanococcaceae > MS8. The sequence goes on from JBFHON010000124.1 coordinate 1,822, forward strand.
CTGCCCGGTGGCATCCAGCACAATGGGGTCGGTGAGCCAGCCCTGTTCCGTCGCGCCACTGACCAGTTCCGCCCGCGGCAAGGCCTGCAGCGTGCCGGCAATGGCGGTATCGCTCCAGCCCTGCAAGGCGGTCACGCCCCGCAGGCGTGGGCCATGGAACATGCCCTGGTCATACAACCGCTCCGGCGGGTTGTGGCGAATCGGCTGCGGAGCCGCGACGGCAGCCGCGGGCGGCGCCACCGGGTAGCCGGCGGCAAATACCAGCTCAGCGCTGAAGGCTGGCAATGTGCCCCCATCCTCGATGCGGCCACGAAGGACGCAGCGATCCGCATCCTGACTCAGGCGCTCGGCTTCCAGATGCAGGCGCAGGCTGCCGTGGTCCAGCGCCAGCCAGCGGTTGCCACGCACCTCACGGGCCTCGACCAGCACCCAGCCCGCTGGTGCCAGCGCGGCGGCGGTCTGGGCCAGCATCTCCAGGCTGAAGGTAAACGGCACCACCGCCAGCGGCAGCCGCTGCGGCTCCAGCCGGGATGCCGGCGCACCCAGCGTGTGATCCCGCAGATAGGCATGGGTGGCCGGATCGATGTGCACCTCACAGCTCACGCGCCCGTCCTGCACCACCGGCGGCTGCCCGAGCAGCGGAGGTTGCGCCGGTGCCGTGACCGGCGCAGCGGGCTGCAGGTTGTCGAGCAGACGTTGCTGCCCGGCCAGAAACTCGCGCATCAGACCGAAATGCTGCGCCATGATCTGGGCGGCCGGGTCCTGCGCGACCGCAGCTTCCGGTGCGGCCGCCGGAGCGGGCGCTACCGGCACCGCCGGTGCAGGCTGCGTCGCAGCGACGGGAGCCGCCGCGGGCGGGGCCAGTTCCGCGGCCAGTTCCTCCGGCCAGTGCAGCCGGGGCAGAACGGTCGCCAGTGCCGGTTCGGCCGGCGCCTCCGCGCGAAGCTCTGCGGGCCGCATGACCGCGTCGAAGTCGACCGGATAACCCGCACACCACAGCTGGCCCAGCATGGTCAGGAAGCTGGCCTGATCGTTCTGTCGCCGGCTGTTGCAGCTGACAGCCAGCGCGTCTGCGCTCTTGCCGGCGGCCTTGAGCGTGTCCTGGATGAAGGCGGTGAGGTTGCCGCTGGGGCCCACCTCGACAAAGGCCCGCACACCCTCGTCCAGCAACCGCAGAATGGTTTCGCGGAAACGTACCGGCTGGGACCACTGGGCGCAGGCCAGGTCACGGATGGCGTCGGGGTCGCTGGCGAAGGCGCCGGTGCTTGCACAGGAGACCACCGGGATGGCCGGCGGCTGAATGGCCAGTTCGTCAAAGACCTTGCGAAAAGCGGCCGTGACCGGCCCGAAACGGTCCGTGTGGTAGGCCCGGTCGAAGGGCAGCTCGGCGACGATGCCACCGGCGGTGATCAGGGCCTGCCGCACCGTATCGGCGGCGTCCGCCTCGACAAAGACCACGGCCTGGTTCGGGCAATTGTCGATGGCGATGCAGGCAACCTCGGCGTAAGGCGCAAGCGCCTGCGTACGGGCATCGGCATCCAGCGCTCCCACCGTCAGCAATGCGCCGGTCGCGATCTGGCTCTGCGCCTGCAACTGCACAAAGGTGCGGTTCAGGCGCTCGGTCAGGGCGGCAAGCTCGGCAAAGCCGGGCTCGCCGTAGATGCCGCCAGCGACCAGGGCGGCGTGTTCACCGGTGGAGTGGCCGAGGACCAGATCGGGCCTGACCCCGCATTGGCCCAGCAGGGCATGCAAGCCCTGGCTTGCCGCAAAGATGGACTCGGACGCCATGTCCATTTCGAACAGCCGGGCGTCCAGAACGGCGCGCTGCCCGTCATCCAGCGCAGTCGGCGCCGGAGCGAGCACATCCCGCGGCCGGGGCCGGGCGGCGTTCGCATTGCCATCGACAAAATCCAGCCAGCGGCGCACCACCGGAAAACGGCAGGCCAGCCCGCTGAGCATGGCCGGATACTGCGCGCCTTCGCCGGGGAAAACGAAGGCCAGCTTGCCGGCGGCCGGCCCGAAACCGTAGGCACTGCCATTACGGGTGGCAAAGGCCTGCTCACTGCTGGCCAGTTTCCCGGCCAGTGCCGTGGCACGTTTGGCCAGATCGACCGCATCACCGGCGACCAGAATGGCGCGGTGCGCACCCACCCCGGGGGGCTGCTGCAAGGTCGAAAAGGCACCGGCCTGCGCACCGGCGGCCAGCTGCTCCACCTGTTGCTGCAACGCTTCCCGGCTGTCGGCAGCCAGCGCAAAGATTTCCCGGTCCTGCGCCGCAACCCGGACCGCGATCTGCACGCGCTCGGACCGCGGACGGTATTCCTCGACCACGAGGTGGGCATTGACCCCGCCAAAGCCGAAGGCATTGATACCGGCGCGACGCGGCGTGCGCAGGTCATGAATCCAGGGCCGGGTTTCGGTGTTGACGTAAAACGGGGTTTTTTCCAGCTCCAGCGCCGGGTCCACCTCGTCGCACAGGGTTGGCGGCAGAACCTTGTCGTGCAGGGCCATGGCCGCCTTCATCAGCGCGGCGCTGCCGGCTGCGGGCAGGCAGTGCGCGATCATCGACTTGACCGAGCCGATGGCAATCCGTGGCGCCGGGCCTTCCCGTTCCCCGAAAACCTGCCGCAGCGAGCCGACTTCGGTGGCATCGCCCAGCGGAATGCCGGTCCCGTGGCATTCGACCATTTCCACCGTGGCCGGGTCGACCCCGGCATTTGTGTACCCCCGACGAATGGCCAGCACCTCGCCCTCCGGGCGTGGCGCCAGCAGCCCCTTGGCCTTGCCATCCGAGGACGAGCCGATGCCGCGAATGACGGCGTAGATGCGGTCCTCATCGCGCTGGGCATCCGCCAGCCGCTTGAGCACGAACAGGCCGGCGCCCTCACCGAGCAAGGTGCCACCCGCCTCGCGCGAGAACGGCCGCAGCGAGCCGCGCGAAATCGCGCCGAGCTGGCAGAAGATCATCACGATCTGCGGCGGGGTCGAGGCCTGGATGCCCCCGGTCAGCATCAGGTCGGCACGCCCGGACTGCAGCTCCTGTACGGCGTGATCGATGGCGATCAGCGTCGATGCACAGGCCGCATCCAGGATGTAATTGGGGCCCATCAGGTCGAGCCGGTTGGCGATCAGTCCGCTGCAGACATTGGGCACCAGACCGGCGGCCATCTCGGTATGAAACGGCGGCAGCTGGGCCTTCAACCCCTGCCGCAGGGTGGCCAGCTGGGCGGCATCCAGGTCCGGGCGCGCCTGCGCCAGCAGGGCCAGCGTCTGGTCGATCATCATCCCGTGCTGCAACAGGTTGGTATAGCCGCGATTGATGTATGTGCCGCGCCCGAGGACCACACCGGCCCGGCTGCGGTCGAAGTCGGCATCCAGATAACCGGCGTCATCCAGGGCCTCGTGCGCCAGCTTCAGCGCCAGATACTGATCGGGCTCGCCCCCGTCCACGGCCCGGGGCATGATCCCGTAGCGCATGGGGTTGAAACGGGCCTCGAGAAAGCCGCCCTTGCGGGTATAGATGCGGTCATTGGCATCGCTGTCGGCATCGAAATACGGGCCGACCCAGTCCGCCGGCGCTTCGCCGATGGCATCGACCTTGTTCAGGATGTTGTGCCAGAAGGTTTGCCGGTCAGGCGCGCCGGCATAGGTACCGGCCATGCCGACGATCGCGATCGGCGCACCTTCGCGCGGGCTGCTCGTGCTCACGAGGCCTGCCCGGCCAGACGGTTGAGTGCCGCCGAGGCGGTCCCGACACAGTCCTGCATCAGCAGCCGTACCGCGCCGCTGTCCGCATCCAGGATCCATGCGTCATAGAGCAGCGGGTTGCCCCCGCCTTCGCGGACCCGCAGGCGCACGTTGAGGCGAGCCGGTAGCGGCCCGGCCCCGAAACGGGCAACCCGGCCAAAGCTGCTCGGCAGCACCGTGGTGTCATGGGTCATGCGCGACCACACAATGGCCAGCTGGGGCACGCAATCGACCACCCCCGGGTCCAGAACCCACGCACCCGTGGCCCCATCCACCCAGGCGGCAGGATCACTGGGATGCAGGTCCGCATCCAGACCCGCGGGCCCCATGGCGGTGACCCTGTCGACCAGCTGGAACAGCGGGCCGTGAAACAGCTTGCTGGCATAGGCGGCGGTCATGTCCAGTGCCTCACCCTGCAGCGGTGGGGGTGCATCGGGCGGGGCATCGACGTTGGTGCTGGTCAACCGCGCCCGTGCGCGATACAGGGCGCGCGCGTTCCTGCCGCTGCGGATGTCCAGCGTCACCCACTGCTCGCCCGGCCCCGAATGGCTGGATGAGCGCGCCACAACGGTCAGTTCGCGCGGCGCATCCTCGGGAAAGGCAATGCCGGACAGGACCTGCACATCGACCATTTCCTGCAGCTGCCAGTCTGGCCAGCCGGCGATGGCGACCTCGGCCATCCATTCGGTCGCTCCCGCCGCCGGCATCACGGGAACACCGTCCAGGCGGTGGTCATGCAAAAAGCGTTCGCGGCCAAGATCCAGTGTGCGCCGGCAGTGCAATGCCCCCCCGGCCCCCAGATCCAGCTCACCGGGGACGAGCACACCCGTCGCCCGCGTAGCCTGCGCTGCTGCCGGGCTCATTGCGGTCCAGGGGCCGGCCCCGAACACCAGTTCGACCGCGCCGGGGGCCCCGCGCTCGACCGCGACGACCATCTCGTCCACAAAGGCACTGGCGCCGCTGCTCACCGGGATCGGCACTATGCCCCGTTCGCGAAACCGGGCACGCACCGCTTCAGACGCCATGCCGGCATCCCACGGGCCCCAGTTGAAGGCCCGCACGGCGCCCCATTCCCGCGAGAGCACCCAGGCCCAGCGGTTCATGGCCTCATTCGCACAGGCGTAATCAGACTGCCCGCGGTTGCCATAGCGGCCCGCCACCGAAGTGAACAGGCTGACCCACCGCGGCGGCGCGGCGGCGAACAACGGCACCAGATGACCGAGGGTGTCCAGCTTGGTACCGACGACCCGCGCAAAGGATGCCGGCGTCTTGTCGATGATCAGCTTGTCCTCGATGACCCCGGCGGCATGGACGATGCCGTCAATGCGCCGGTGACGCGCCCGCAAGTCGGCAATCAGCGCACGCAGTGCCGCACCGTCGCGGGCATCCAGGCTGTGGTATTCCACCGTCGCACCGGCGGCCTCCAGCTGGGCAATCCCGGCGCGCACTTCCAGCGCCGCCAGTTGCCGGCTGACCCGTGTATCGATTTCGCGGGGGGTGACCCGGTCGCCGCGACGCCGGGCTTCCGCAATATAGTGTTGCCGCAACTCCGTCGCTGTCCCTTCCGGCGCATCGACGGCGGCCGGGGCGCTGCGTCCGAGCAGCACCAGCGTGGTCCGGGGCTGACGGTTCACGAACTCCTGCAGGCAGGCCAGCGTGATCCCGCGTGCGCCGCCGGTGGCCAGACTGACCGGCCCGGGTTCCGGAACCCGGTCGGCAGCGGAGCCGGGCAGGCTTTCCACACAGGTCGCGACCTGCATGCGCCGGGTACCGCGATAGCCCGCCTCGACCGGTGCACCGTCGAGATTCAGTTCCCGCTTGAGCAGCTGCGCCATCTGCGCACTGGAATGGCCGTTGAAATCGACCACGCGGCAGCGCAATTCCGGTTGTTCCTGGTCCAGACACAACATGCCGCCGACCAGCCCTCCGGTAACCGGGTGGGAAACCCCGTTTTCGCTGCGCGAAAAATCACCGCCCAGCCGGGTCATGACCAGCAGCTGCCGGCTGACATCCGGCCGACTCAGAGCCTGGGCCAGTACCAGCCAGTCGCTGAGCAGGGACCGGGCGACCTGCTCTCCTTCCGCAAACAGGGCCGGTGCATACACCACCGCCGCCCACGACTTCTTCGCCAGCGCCGCATAGTCGCCGCCGGCCTCGACAAACTCCAGGGCCTCTGCCAGTTCGGCCGCACGCAGGGCGGCCTGCAGCGGCGCATCGGCGCCAATCACGCACACCGCACCGGGCAGCATGCTCAGCGACCCGGTCAGCGGACTTTCCTGCATACGCATCACCTGACGCGGAACGACCGCCGGGGCAGGTGTCCCGGTGGCCGCTGTTGATTGCTCAACGGTCGCGTCAGGCCGGGATTTTCCCGGCAACTCCGTGCCCTCAGCGGCCACCGCTTCGATGGCCGCGATCAGCAGGTTCAGCGTCTTGGCCCGCGTATAGCGTTCCAGTTGCGCCTGCATTTGCGTGGAGACCGCCTCCGGCAGGGCCTTCTGGAGGGCACCAACAATTTCCACCCGCTTGATCGAGTCAATCCCCAGGTCAGCTTCGAGGTCGGCATCCGGGTCGAGCATGTCCTCGGGGTAACCGGTCTTGTCCGCCGTGGTGGCCCGCACAAGCTGCGCCACGTCGGCAGGGAAGGCGGCGGGAGCCGCGGGAGCCGGCACCGCTGCTGTCGCAGGGGCGGGGGCCGCCCCGCCGAGTTCCTCAATGGCCGTGATCAGCAGGTTCAGGGTCTTCGCCCGCGTATAGCGTTCCAGTTGCGCCTGCATTTGCGTGGAGACCGCCTCCGGCAGGGCCTTCTGGAGGGCACCAACAATTTCCACCCGCTTGATCGAGTCAATCCCCAAGTCGGCTTCCAGATC
>JBFHON010000125.1:0-8397 GCA_041593295.1 Oceanococcaceae bacterium
CGTCCTCCCGGTGCAAGCAGGTGCTGTACCAGATTCAGCGCCTTTTCCAGCGGCGCGAAGGCGCGAAAGGTGACCAGGTCGAATTGCTCGCCCTCGTCCTCGACGCGCTCATGACGCGCCTCGAAGTTCGGCAGCTTCCACATGCGCCCCATGTGCGCCTGGAAGGCGGCCTTGCGCTGTCGCGCATCGATGGAGACGACCCGCCTCTGCGGTTGCTCCCGCGCCCAGATCAGCCCCGGAAGGCCGGCACCGCTGCCGACATCGCAGACCCGCGCCGGCAAGTCGAGCGGCATGGCGGCCAGGCAATCCAGCACGTGCTTGTGAATGATTTCGGCAGGGTCGGTAATCGCCGTCAGGTTGGTCTGCCGGTTCCAGCGCAGCAGCTCGGCCATGAAGACCTCCATCGCTGCTACCCGCTCAGGGCCAGCTTTCAGCCCCAGCTGCTCGCAGCCTTGTGCCAGCGCTTCCTGCCAGGCCGCACTCACTCGGGGGTCGGCTCCAGTCTCTGCACGGACTCACCGGCCAGCAGAGGCTCAACGATATCCAGGTAGCGCTTTTCCACCCGGTCACGGCGAACCTTCAGCGTGGGCGTGACCATGCCGTTGTCCGGTGACCACTCCTCGGAAACCACAAACAGGTGGCTGACACGTTCGTGTGCTTCCAGCTCCTTGTTGACTTCGTCCAGCGTGGCCTGCAGATCCACTTTCAGCTCCGGCCAGGGTCGCATGACGGCCGCATCCGGCACCAGCACAGCAATCGGCTGCTTCATGCCCGAGCCCATGACGCAGATCAGGTCGATCTCCGGGTTGCGCCCGAAGGACCCTTCGATCGGAGCCGGCGCGACGTACTTGCCCTTGAGGGTCTTGAAGATTTCCTTCACACGTCCGGTGATGAACAGGTGACCATCTTCGTCCAGACGCCCCTTGTCCCCGGTCGCCAGCCAGCCATCCAGCAGGGTTTCCTGGGTCTTTTCCGGATCCTTGTAGTAGCCCATCATCGTGGCCGGGCCACGGGTCAGGATTTCGCCTTTTTCGTCGATACGAATCTCGCAACCCGGCATCGCCTCGCCGACCGAGCCGGCCTTCAGGCGGCCCGGGCGCGTGGCGGTGGCATAGGCCAGGTTCTCGCTCATCCCGTAGCCCTGCAGGATGTCGATGCCGATCCGGCCAAACCAGTTCTGGATTTCCAGCGGCAGCGGGGCGGCACCGGAGATCGCCTGCCGCACCCGATGCATGCCCAGGCCGCGACGGATCTTGCCGGCGATGAAGCGCCCGAGCAGCGGCACCCGGAGCAACCGGTCCAGCTTGTGTTGCGGCAGCTTGGCCAGGACCCCGGCGCGCAGCTTGTTCCAGACCACTGGCACCGCAAAGAAGCGCGTCGGAGCGACTTCCTGCAACTGCTGGGCGAAGCGGTCAATGTTCTCGAGGAAGGCAATCGAGCCGCCGCTGTAGAGGCTCATGCCCTCGACAATCCCGCGCTCGGCAATATGCGCCAGCGGCAGATAGGAGAAGAACACCTCATCCGGCTGCAAGCCGAAGGCATCGACGGCGTTGCTGGCGGCAAAGGCAGAAGACCCGTGGGACAGCGCGACGCCCTTGGGCAATCCCGTCGTTCCCGAGGTATACACCAGCGTCCACAGCGAGTCGTGCGCCGGCTCCGGTGTTTCCTGCATGGGTTCGTTGTTGGCGATCAGGTCGTCCCAGTCGTGCTGCCCCTTGGGCGCATCGTCGTAGGGCATGCGAATCGTGGTCACGCCCTCGGGGATTCCGGCCACGATGCCATCCTGCCCCAGGATCGGCCCGAGGAAGATGGCTTTGGCCTCACTGTGCTCGAGCACGTAACGCACGGCATCGGTGGCCTGCTTGGGATAGATGCCCACGGAGACGAAGCCGCCAGCGGTAATGGCCTGGTCGGCCATGACCCAGTGCGCGGAATTGCGCGCTGCAATCGCGATCTTGTCGCCTGGCTGCAGCCCCAGTGCCCGCAGGGCCGTGGCCATGCGTCGCACCTGATCCCCGACCTCACGCCAGCTGTATTCACGATACTTGCCGGGCCCTTGGGGTTGCCGCAGATAAATCTTGTCCGGGGCCGTCTTTTCCCAGTGAAAAAAACGATTTGTTGGTGTAACCAGCTCAGTAACGCTCATCGACAAGTTCTCCCCCAGCGTGACAATACAGCGAGAATTCAGGCGCCGAAGGTTAGCCTATATTAGGTTCCGGCGGCGGTTTTGCCCCCGAATGGCACCACTTTCTGCGCCGATGGACTGCGCGTCACCCCGCGATCCTTCATCCGCTGCAGGCAGGACTCGAAGGTCCGGCTGATCACGGTCGAGTTGCGAATCCGCTCGAGCTGCGGCCAGGTGCGCCGCTCGCCTTCCTCGATGAACCGCTGAATATCCGCATCGGTGGGGTTGGACATCACCTGCAGCAGCTTTTTCGGCGGCTGCTTGGGGAAGATCGTCACATCCCCGCTGTAGCGCTGGGTGGTGATGGCATGGACTTTTTCCAGAATCCGGCCAAAACCTTCCGGGTCCATGTGGTTGCGCGCGGTTTCGACCACGTGCTTGCTGTATACCTGCAGGCTGGAACGGGCCAGTTCGCTGGCAAAGGCACCGACCCCACGACCGCGCTGCAGGCGCTTGCGTTCGCTGCGCATGAACGGCACCACGTGTGGATTGGTCTGACTGACGATGTAGTGGTTGACGTTGTGCAACCGCGCCAGACGCAGCATGGGCAGGTCGGCGCGCAGCGACCCGTCCTGCCACTTCTGGCTGGGCATGTAACCGACGGTTTCGCCGCCGTAACTTTTGGCCAGCAGACTCACGGCCGGAAACACGCCGGGAATTGAACAGCTGGCAAGCGATGCCCGCCGCATCAGGACATTCGGTGCCGACAGGTAGTTCAGCAGGCGCCCATGCTGGTGGGTATCCACCGGCGAAACGGTGATGCCGACGATGCGCCGTGTTTTCTCGAAGGCTTCCTCGAAGGTGAATTCGCCCATGTTGCTGGCCAGGCAGGTCTCCAGCTGCACCGGGTCCATGAATGCACGCCGTTTCCACGCCGTACGCAGGTCCACGGTGCGCCAGGCCTCAAGGTGCAGTTCACCGGGCTGAAAGGCGGCATCCAGCTCCTCGTCACAACGGGTTCCGATCGCCCCGGCAATGATCGACCCGGCCGATGATCCGGTGATCACCCGGGGCAGCAACTGCTCCTGCCACAGGGCCTTGATCACCCCCAGATGAAACATGCCCAGGGTGGCGCCTCCGGACAGCATCAGGCCGCTGCGCCCGAAGGAGGAGCCTGTGCGTTTGAAGAACAGGATCTTCTCGTCCAGCGGGAATTCGTCAAACTCGTTGTCGCAGAGGTAGTTCAGGCAGATGGCCACCTCGTGCAGGTAGCTTTCCAGCAGAATCTTGGTGCCGGCCCGGCAATGGGCGTAGAGGCTGGGGTTGGCGATATTGCCGAGGTTGCCGTGCAGGCCTTCGTGCAGGACGAACACCAGCTCGCGCACCCGGTGGTCTTCGCGCAGGCGGCGCAGTTCCTCCAGACGCGCCCGCACCAGGCGGTAGTCGTACTCGCTGCTGGCGTCTTCATAGCGCCAGTCCGACCGCCCCTCCAGCTCATCCAGCTCGCCGCCGATGGCCAGCCAGGTCTTGTAGTCCGGGGCGTTCTGCCAGTCCCGATTCAGTTGCTTGTAACGACGCGAATGGGCCATGTTTCAATCCGGTGACAATTTGCTGCACTGCCGCAAGCATAGCCCACGGTTCCCGGCAGCGGTAGCGTCAGCCTGCACGCATCAGCCGCGCGGGATATTCAGCCACTGGCCCGCACGTATCTGGTCGGGGTTGCGGATATTGTTGTGCCGGATCAGTGACCCGGAGCTCACGCCGTAACGCCGGGCAATGCCTTCGACCGTCTGCCCGCTGGTGACCTTGTGACGCAGGGGTGCCCAGCTGGATTCCGCATCTTCATTGACCGTGATCTGCAGCACCTGGCCCAGGCGCAACACGTTGGCGTTGTTGATGCGGTTGTCGCGCTTGATCTGGGCCACACTGGTGCCATAGCGTTCGGCGATCTGGCTGACCGTGTCGCCCAGCCGTACGGTGTGGGCAATGCGTCGCCCCTCACCCCCGCTGCGTATCTTCAGCCGTTGTCCCACCTGCAGCCGTGAAGCACTGCCAATGTCGTTATCGGCCAGCAGGCTGCTGACAGTGGACCCGTAACGCCGGGCAATGCCCCAGAGGGTTTCCCCGGAAGCCACCTGGTGATATTCGAAGCGAGGCTGATCACTGGCCGCCCGGGCCGCGCCAGTGGGCACCTTGAGGACCTGTCCCACCCGGATCAGGGAAGCCGAACGCAGGTTGTTGCTGCGCATGATGCTGCGCACGGAGGTGCGGTAGCGCTCGGCGATACGCGACAGCGAATCCCCGCGGCGTACGCGGTACCTTGCAAAGTAGGACTTCTGCCGGTCATGGCGCTGATTCGCCGGCAGCTGGGCCATCGCCTCGAGCAGTCGCCCCCCGCCACCTTTGACGGTGCGCAGGACCTGCCCCTTGGGCACATGCAGGTCGCCTTTGCGCACCGCTTCCGAGAACGACGGATTCAGCCAGGCAAACTGTTCTGCGCCCAGGCCGGACAAGTTCACCAGGGTGGCGTACTCGACATAGGCCGGCGTGGTGACTTCGTCGAACACCAGCAGGGGGCTCAGGGCAATCGGCCCGAAGTACTGCTCCTTGTTCTGCTCCACATCAACCGCAGCCAGAAATTCGGCGTAATAGTTCTTCGCCGCGAAACCCCAGCGGGGGCCATCCCATTTCTGGATCAAGCCGACCAGTGAATCGATCCCGGTCGCCTCCCGCGCCCGCGCCAGACCATTGCGACCGTAGTTATAGGCCGTGACCGCCAGCGGCCAGTCCTGCAGCAAGGCATAGTCATCGGTCAGGTGCCCAATGGCCGCGTGGGTGGCGAACCACGGATCGCGGCGCTGGTCCGCGACCTCGTCATAACGCATGTACTGCCGGGCACTGCCCGGCATGAACTGCCAGACCCCCGCCGCACCGGAGCGCGAATAGGCCTTGCGGTTGAAGCTGGACTCGACGAAGGGCAGACGCGACAGCATCCGGGGCAACCCTGCCTCGACAAAGGCGCGCTCGATGTAGGGCATGTAATAGCCGCTTTCCGCAATGGCCTGAATGAATTTTTCACGCAGCCCGCGCTGCGCCCGTACCCAATCCGCCGCCACGCTGTACTTGTCCGGCCCGCTGATCTTTTTCATCAGCCCGGCCAGGTTCTCCAGCCTTCGCGGTACACGCGCCCCGGCAGGCAGCGCGGCCAGCTCGCGCAACTGCTCCTGTATCTCCTCGCGCACCTGGCGCACCTGCTCCTGCCGGAAAACGCGATATTCGTCCTCGTTGTCGAAGGACTTCGACGCTTCGCTGAGGTCCAGCACCCGGTAAATCACATCGACCCGCTCGGGGTGGTGAAAGACGATCTCGTGCTGGCTGTAACGGGCAAAGATGTCCGTCCAGAAGGCCACGGCCCGGTCGAGTTCGGGAGGCCGGGGGAAAGGGCTGTCCGGTGCGGCCACGGCAAGACTGCTGACCCCCCACAGAACAAGCGTGAGCCATCGTCGGAGGCCTGCTGGAAAATCCGTTCGCTGCATCCGGTTGATTCTAGTGAATTGCGCAAAAAAAAGGCCCGCACGAGGCGGGCCTTTGCATGCTGAGGCTCGATCAGGCGCGACGACGCGCGTAACCGAATAGACCCAGCGCGATCAGCAGCAGTCCGCCGAGGCTGCCGCCCCGGTTGAGTGCGCTGCGCGCGTCGGCCGTCACGTCATCATTGCGGGAATCGGTGCTCAGGAAGTCATTGAAGGTATACAGCTTCACGCCACGCCCGAAGGTGGCCGCAAACAGCTTGCGATCATCACCGGGCTGCAGCACCAGCTGGTTCACCGGAACATTTTCCAGGTCGCCCAGCGGCGCCCACTCGCTGCCATTGAGGTCAGACGAAATGAACACACCGAGGTCGGTACCGACGATCAGCTGATCACCACGCTTGACGATGGCGGTGACCGGGGTATTCGGCAGGTTGCCGGAGATGTTGACGAAGTTTTCGCCGGCATCATCCGAGCGGAACACATGCCCCTCACCCAGGTTCGGGTTCTCGTCCAGGTAATCACCCGGCTGGATCCAGCGTGCGGTGGAGTAGCCCCCCAGCGTGACGTACACCTCGGAAGGGTTGTCGTCGTTCATCTCGATACCGTAGATGAAGCGATTCGGCAGGCCATTCAGGCTTGCCTGGTGCCAGCCCTCGGAGGTGCCCTTGCGAGGCTTCGCCGCTCCGCCGACGTTGGTGGCGATGCCGCGCTGGAAGGGCGTGTTGCCGTTCGGGTTGGTGCACGGACCACACCAGCCGGCGTAGATGTTGGCACCACTGACGTCCAGCGGGCGGTGCCGGGCCTGGTGCACCGCACCGGTGGCTTCGTCCACACCCAGCTCGAACACGGTCGTCCAGCTGGCACCCAGGGAGGCATCCACGGTCACGGCCACACTGCTGCCGACGGCTACCAGATGGTTGGCGTCCTTCGGATCCATCATGAATGGTCCCAGGAAGTGCGCCACGCCCACCTCGTCACCGACATCATCACCTGATGGCGCGATGTTGCTGTGGGAACGTCCACCATTGGTGGTGCGGTTGATCGACAGGCCCGGCGTTTGCACATAGGCGATGGCCGAGTTGTCCGGGTCCACCGCGGTCCACACGCCGTCACCAACGTAGGTGCGGATCTGGCGACCCGTACCCGGCTCGATCTTGCCGGAGGCGTTGTCCTGCAGACCGTAGTAGACCGTACCGTCCTTGGCCACGCTCATGCCGTAATTCATCAGGGTGTAGAAGCCCTGGTTGGCCCCATCGCCCCACTTGGTGTTGTCGAAGTCGTCGGTGATCGGATTGCTGGAGTATTGCTTGTACACACCCCCGTCACCACCGGCAAACAACCAGACACCGCCACGCTGTTCGTCAGCGATGAAGATGCCATCGTGCTGGTCGGGGTGGGTCGTAGTCCCGTTCACGACACCGTCGTAGGTCGGGCAGACCGGTGTCGCCGGACCGATGTTACCGATCAGGAACAGGCAGGTTTCCCCGGCGAAATAGGCGCCGAACACTTCCCAGTCGAATGCCGGCAGTTGCTCGGTCACACCAACCACTGGCAGCAGCATCTGGGTAAATTGTTCCAGCGCTTCGTTTACACCGGTTTCATCAGCCGCATTGTTGATGGCCTGATCGATGACCGGTGCCGGCGGCAGTCCGGACAGCGTGTTCTTCCAGATTTCCTCCATCCCGAACATGACCCGCGTCGGCGCGTTCAGGGCGGCGTCAGCCAGCGTCGGGTCCGGTTTGATCCACAGGTCATACCAGGCCTGGATACCCGGACCGATGCCGAGCGGCACAACGGCAGCCAGCACCGAACCGCTTGCAGCGGAGGTATAGGTCAGGTTGATGTCATCAGCCAGACGCGTCCAGTTGCTGCCGAAATCGGTCGATACGTAAACGCCATTGATCGAGGTCGGGCTGAACCCGCCCAGCACCGTTTCGCAGATGAAGCGGGGATCCCCATCCGGGAAGTCGGCGCAATCGACTGGAACCGCCGGTGATTCCTGATCCAGCGGCAGATCCAGCAGCGGAATACCGCCGTTCAGCAGCACCGCATCCTGCACGATGGCATAGACGATATTGTGATCCTGCTCCGGCCCGATGGCGTTGCCAAGCTCGATGCGACCAATGCGCTCCTGCGGTGCAAAGCCGGTTGTCGGCAGGCCGCCCAGATTTGCATTGAAGGGACGGTCGACCCGCAGGAAGGTTCCCGGCTCACCGGTTTCCGAACGGTACAGACCGTTACCGGGCGCATGCGGGGTGCCATCAGCGTATGTCGCCGTGTTACCACCGCGATAACCCACCGCCGCCAGCACCGCGCAGCCTTTGGCATCACATTCCACGGCATCCAGCCCGGCCAGCGATACGCCCCCTGGTTCCTTGACCACCACATCGGAAACGACATTGGCCAGCCCGCACGGGCCTTCGGCATTGCCTTCGCATTCAGCAGACACCGGCAGACGGGTGTTGACGTAGGTCTCGCCGCCGTCGATGGAGCGGAACAGACCCTTGTGGGTTGCGGCATACACAATGTTGGGATGCGCAGGATCGACCACGATGGCCGAGGCGCCAGCGTTGTCTGGAACCCCTTCGGCCTGATTCCAGGTAGCCCCCAGGTCATCCGACCAGAACGCGCCCAGACCGACGTAGGTGTTACCACCCTGTACGTGCTCGCCGGTCAGGACCAGCAAACGGCCACCCTGCCACTCGGACCAGGCCACGGCGGAAGCGCTCGTGGTGGGCA
>JBFHON010000126.1:0-8313 GCA_041593295.1 Oceanococcaceae bacterium
AGGAAGCCGTACGCGCCATCGCCAAAACCCGGCTGATCGAAGTCCTGCGTGATTGCCACATCTTCCTGCTCGATGGTGCTGTTGGAGAAGCCTTCGTAGTTGCCGAAGCTTTGCGACCAGGTGTACGAGCCCTGCAATGTCCAGCGATCAGCCAGCACCCGTTCGTAGCTCAGCTCCACCGCATGGTATTCCCGCTTGGGTTTCTTGTAGCCCATCAGGTCGTTCGACACCGAAACCGGCTTCAGCTCGCCACTGCCGTGAGCATCAAACTTCCCGGTTTCGGCATCGGTGGGAATGAATGCCACCACATCACTGCCCGGGTTGGTGATGAAGTAGAAGTCGTAGCCGCAGGCGAAGTTGTCCACGTTCCCGTCGCTGTCGCAGTCCTGCAAGTTGGCATTGTCGCTATCGTTGAACAGCGCGTTCAGCCCCTTGTCGATGGCAATATCTTCGAGGGCATCGCCAAGTTCCCGGTAGGTGTAACGGATGCCGCCTACCGCGCGCTCACCGAACCAGCTTGCCGGCAGTTCGGAGCGGAAGCCCAGGGAGTATTCGTCCTGATAACTGGGTTTGACGCTGGCGGACACGATTTGCCGTGGGTCCGGCACATCCCCGTCGGAGGTCACACGCTGACCGACAAACGCGCCCAGCCCGGGGGTTTCGGTCTTGTCGTCACTGAAGGTCCCGTCCCACTCGTAGGCTTCGCGTACGTAGTACTCGCCGGTCCCGTTGCGCACGCTGGACTGGGTGCCCACCGGAATGTAATAGCGGCCATAGTTGGCATACAGCTGCATGCGCGAATACCCACCAACATCCCAGGCAATGCCCAGACGCGGCGCAATGCCACCGTCAAGGTCCAGGAAGGTCTTGTCGTTGGTGTTCAGGTTGCGGAAGGACTCCTTGCGCAAACCGATGGTCGCGGTGAGCACGTCGTTGATCCCCCAGGTGTCCTCGACGTAGTACGCGGTCAGCTCTTCACTGAGGTTGCCGGAGTTCGAAAACAGGGTCTTGACCACATAGTCACCGGTAGCCGGCGCGGCGATACCGGAAGTCCCGATGCCATTGCCCTCTTCAACGGTGTAGACCGTGTACGCAGCATCGCCGGACATGGCGGTGGCCGAGAAGCTGCTGTTGTCTTCACGGTCGGCTCCAAAACGCAGCGCGTGCCGGCCAAAGGCACCGAAGTCACCAGCGTCCCACTGGAAGTCGACCCGGTAGGCCTTGCGCTCGTCGGTATCCAGCGACGAGTTCGCCTGGAAACAGCCCAGAGGCACGCCGGAACCGCTGCGCTGGTCGGTGACCGACGGGCAATCGGTCGCCGAAGGAATGACCGAGGAATCGCGGGTCAGCCGGCCATACAGCACCGACATCGACAGGTCTGAAAGCAGGTCGCCGGTATAACGGAAGATGTTGGTATTCCCGCCCAGGTTCACCATCACGTCGCCCAGCGCAGCGCCGGGTGACACGGTGGCCCGGTCAAAGTTGAAGCGCGAGATCTTGCGATCCGACTTGTCGGAAAAACCGGTGTACTCGAAGTTGTGCCCGGGCGCGATGGCCCAGTCCAGCTTGATCGCGCCGAAGGGGTCACTTTCCGTACGCGAATCGTAGAAGCGGCCTTTTTCGAAATTGCGGTAGTAGGAGGTCTCCTTGCGTACGCCGTCGTCCTGCTTGTTGCGCAGGTCGAGCATGGCGTAGACAAACAGCTTGTTCTTCAGGATCGGACCGCCGGCGAAGAGGTTGATGTGCGTTTCCTGGGTCTGGTCCAGACCGTAATAGCGGGAGTACACCACGTCATCCTGGGTCGCCGGGTTGGGATTGCGCAGGTTCTTCTTCTGCTCTTCCCAGCTGCCGTGCTCGAAAAAGATGCTGCCACCGGAGGTCCACTGGTTGGTCCCCCGCTTCGACAGGGTGTTCACCACGCCACCGGTCGAGCGGCCAAACTCCACCGAATAGCCACCGGTTTTCACCTGCATCTCGCTGAAGAACTCGAAAGGCACCGTGGATGGACCCAGGCGGGTGCGCAGGTCCGAGATGTTGAAGCCGTTCAGGTAGTACTGGTTTTCGGAAACCGACGACCCGCCAAAGGTCGGCACGTTGCCAAAGCCGTCATCACCCTGCACCGCGCCGGGGCTCAGCAGTGCCACCGCCGTGATGTTACGGGCCACGGGCATTACGTCGAACTGGGCTTCGCCAATATTGAACGACGCCTCGGTCACGGTCACGTCAATCGGGGCCACCTGTGCCCCGGATACCGTCACCGTATCCAGCCGCATCGGCACGTCGCCCGGCACGAACACCACACTGGTGCCCTGACCCAGCGTCACCTTGACGTTCGCCCGCTGCGAACCGTCCGGCAGCATCACCTCGTAACCACCCGGCGGGACGTTGTTCATGCGAAAGCGTCCGTCCTCGGAGACCGGCGCTTCAATTTTCAAACCGGTTTCCGCACCAATCGCGACCACCGACCTGGACGGCGCCCCCATGCCGTAAATGAAACCGCCGGCATTGCTCTGCGCCCAGGCCGTGCCCGAACACACCACAAGCAACACAAACGCATTGATCAACTGCCGCCACGCGGCCCACGCCCCGTGCGGAGCGCCCCTTCCCCTAGCCATGATTTTTCCCCATTTATTCTTGTTCGCCCCGGAATTCGCGGGCTTGGCCAGGGGTCAGCAAAATCCGCGCCAGCTTTACCCGGCGCCGACCGCTTACTTCGGGCGCGGCGCTCCCACGCGATACATTCCGAACATCACGGCGGTGAATGCCACCAGTCCGAGCGGCGCACCCAGGCGCACGGCATCCGGCAGCGCCAGCACATTGGGGTCGCTGCTGAGAACGATCGGCACCGCCATCAGAATGCCCACCAGCGCCTCGCCGGTAATCAGTCCGGCCGCGAACAGCATGCCGTGACGCTTGTTCGTTTCCGCCGTTTTTTCATCGAAACGCGCCGCACCGTAACGGCCGGCGAAGTGCGCCACCAGCCCACCGAACAGGATCGGCACCGACAACTCCAGCGGCAGGTAAATCCCCACGGCCACGGCCAGCACCGGCGCACGGAAATCACTGCCCCGCGCCTTCAGCACTTCATCAATCGCGATGATGACCGCACCGATGGCCACGCCGGCCCAGACCATGTTCCACGGCAAGCCAACGAAGAACACCCCTTGCGCGACCGATGCCATCAGGGTGGCCTGGGGGGCCAGCAAGGCGTGCGGGTGGGCCTCGGTAGGCGCACCCATGCCATAAGCCTTCAGCAGAAGGTTCAGGATGGGTGCCATGACCAGCACCGCGGAAATCACCCCCACGCCCTGCATGATCTGCTGCCGCCACGGGGTCGCCCCGAGGATGTATCCGGCCTTCAGGTCCTGCATGTTGTCACCGCCAATCGCCGCGGCGCTGCAGACCACCGCCCCGATCAGGATGGCCGCTGCCGGGCCGGCCGATGCATCCGGCCCCATCAGCAGCAACAGGGTGACCGAAGCAAACAGGATGGTGGCGATGGTGATCCCGGAAATCGGGTTGTTCGACGAGCCGACCAGGCCGGCCATGTAGGCCGCCACGGCAGAAAACAGGAAGCCGGCCACCACCATGATGACGGCCATGACCAGGCTCACGCCATAGTTCGACACGGTGGCCTGGTACACCATGAAGATCGGGACAATGAGCAGGGCAATGCTGACCAGAACGCCCTTCATCGGCGCATCCTGGTCCGTATGCAACCGCTGCGCCGCGTCCGGGTCCACCGAAATCTGCAGCCCGCTGCGCACACCGGAAAGCAGCGACGAGCGCATCGACACCAGCGCCCAGATTCCACCGATCAGCATTGCCCCCACACCCAGGTAGCGAATCTTGGTGGTCCAGATCTGCCAGGCCACATCCAGTGCCGAAGCACCGCTTTCCAGCATCGGCGCGATGGCGGGGTCACTGGCCGCGAAGAAACTGCTGTACAGCGGGATGGCGATGTACCAGGAAATCGCTCCGCCGGCGAAAACCAGCACGGAGATGTTCAGGCCGACGATGTAGCCGACCGACAGCAAGGCCGGCGAGAGGTTGGTGCCGACATAGCCGATCGCCCCCCCACCCAGCCAGGTTCCGGCACCGACCGAGCCCGGCCACAGGCGCAGACCGGTTTCACAGAACTTCACGCCAGCGCCGATCAACGCGGACCAGGCCAGGTACTTCACCCCGGAGCCACCTGCGGAACCCACCCGCAGCACTTCCGCGGTGGCCGTGCCTTCGGGAAAGGCCAGCTTCTGTTCCACAATCAGCGAACGCCGCAGCGGGATCGTGAACAGCACACCCAGCAACCCGCCCAGGCCGGCAATGGTCAGCACCCACCAGTAGTCGAAGGCATCCCAGTGGCCGAGCAGAATCAGCGCCGGCAGCGTGAAGATCACTCCGGCCGCCACCGACTCCCCCGCCGAAGCGGCGGTCTGCACGATGTTGTTTTCCAGAATGTTGGCGTTGCGGAACATCCGCAACAGCGCCATGGAGATCACCGCCGCAGGGATCGAAGCCGACACCGTCATGCCCGCAAACAACCCCAGGTAGGCATTGGCTCCCGCAAGCACCATCGACAGCACGATGCCCAGCAGGATGGCCCGCAGGGTAAGTTGTGGTGGAACCTGTTCGGTCATCATCAGTCGATCTCCAGCACCCGCATCAACGCGGTTCGGTAAGGCAAGGCGCAAACCGTACGCAAGGACTGATCCAATCGCAAATCACGCGGCACGCACGCGTTCGCACCGCCCCGTGCCCATCCCCGGAAACCGGTTTCAGCAGGGCTGTGCGCCATGCAGTTGCCTTGTCATACCAGCGAACAATCGCCGGTATTGCAAGGCAGGCCGGCCAGCCGCCTACGCGCCCCGGAACTTCTGCGCTGATGCGGTCTGGCAACCGACAATGGCTGGTGCCTCCTGAATCAGTCGGTCATCAGTCAGGGCGTGCACCATGAACAGGGCAAAATCAATCCGGCGAGTGCGATTGCTTTCGAGCACGGCATCACCCACATGCCGACTCCAGACCGGCAACCCTTCACTTTCCCCCTCTTCAAGGTCACTGCCACGGACAACCGTCCAGCGGCGCTTGCTGGCAAAGATCCTGCGGCAGGCCTCCACCTGGTCATCGATATCGACCAGACGAAACAGGCGGGCGAACCAGCCAAACACGGTCACCATCGCCACGAACCCGCGGGAATAGCGGTCCTGCCCATCCCGGCTGATATGCCAACCGCAGGAAAACACCAATCGCGCATCGGGCTCGGCAAAGTCCAGCACGGCTTGCGCCGTGCCGGACGAATACCCCTGCACACCCCATGGAACCAGCACGGTGAGAACGCCATCACAACCCGCTACCGCGCGACGAATCACCGCGCGGTCGTTGGTTGCCCCGGGAACGATATCGATCCGGTCGCGAACGGAATCCAGCTTGGCCACGCTTTGCTCACGACACACCGCAACAACCTGGTAACCACGGCTGAGGCAATGCTGGACCATGTATTGCCCAAGCTTGCCCGAGGCGCCAATGATGCAGACTTTCATGGGGATACTCCTTGTGTGGGATTCAGCGGCATGGCCATGGGACGCAGCGGCGCTGCATCAGCACCCCGCAGTTTCAACGGTCCGGCGATAAACGCGAATTCGTAAACCGCATCACGCGCCAGCTCCTCCAGCCAGGCCAGTTCGATGATGGGAGCACCCTGCTGCGCCAGCAGATAGGTGTGCACCGGCACGTAGTCAGATTCCAGTTCGGACGGAAAAGCTTCGAAGCTGAGGTTGTCTGCGCCGACAATCATCGCGCCGCGTTCTTCAATCAGGAAACGGGCGGCTTCCAGACCCAGCCCGGGCGGGTTGGCCATGTAGGCGGCGGTGTCTTCGTACAGGCGCATGCGACCGGTACGAATCAAGGCCACGTCGCCCTGTCGCAAATCCACATTCTGCCGCTTGAGGGCTGCAAGCAGGTCGGCACGGCTGATCCGGTATCCATCGGGCAGCATGTGCAGCCCCTTGCTCGCGGCGACATCAATCAGAACCCCACGGGCAATCAGCGGCGGCATGGTCTCGACACCGGCCACCTGCCAGCCCCGGTCCCCAAGATGCTCACGCGCACGGAACCCGTTCCAGATTTCGCCGTTCAGGCCGAAGTGGGCCAAACCGTCGATGTGCGTTCCCATGTGGGTATACATGGAAATGGCCGCACCGGTGTAGCTGACGTGCTCATTCATTGTCACTCCGGTATTCAGCGGATCGTCGACCACGGTGCCGTGCGGCGTATGCGTCATCCATATCCGGTAATGCGGGTCACCGGCTGCCTGCCAGCTCGGCATGCCGATGTAGTACTCGACAGACAAATCGTAAACCCGGCCGCCCTTGATACGCGAGAGTACGGCGCTGCGGGAAGCCTCGGTCATCAGGTTCAGGCGACCGATTTCGTCATCGGGGCCCCAGGGGCTAGAGCCGACCTGACGCGCGTCTTCGGCACTGGCGAGCGGGGAACCGATGACCAGCGCCGCCATGATCAGAATGAAATTTTTCAACATGGAATTCTCCTGTTGTGGAAGGAGATTCCAGACTACTCATCGACGATCAACTGATAATCAGCAAAAATCGAAAGTCTCTATTCCTGCATATTGACTAATGACACCGCCATGAACGATCTCAACGATATCGCTGTCTTCGTTGCCGTTGTGGACGCAGGCAGCTTTACCCGCGCCGCCGAGCGCCTGGACCTCTCCCGCCCGGTGGTCAGCAAGTACGTTTCGCGCCTGGAAGACCATCTTGGTGTGCGCCTGCTCAACCGGACCACACGCCGCCTCAGCCTGACCGAGGCCGGACGCATCTTTCACGCGCGCAGCCGCCGTGGACTGGACGACATTGCCGATGCCCGAGCGGAAATATCACGCCTTCAGGAGCACCCCCGCGGTCTGCTGCGCATCAACGTGCCCATGTCATTCGGCATCCTGCATATCGCACCGTTGTTGCCGGCATTCATGCAGCAATACCCGGACATCACCGTCGAGATGGATCTGAACGACCGCAAACTGGATGTTATTGACGAGGGGTTCGATGTCTCCGTGCGTATCGGAGACCTGCCGGACTCGTCCCTGGTCGCACGCCGCCTCGCCCCCTGCCGGCACGCCATTGTCGCTGCACCCGGCTATCTCGAATCCCGGAGCGCTCCCCGCAAACCCGAAGACCTTCGTGATCACGACATCCTTTGCTACAGCCTGCAGCAATCCACGCATAACTGGCACTTCCGGAGCCCGGCCGGAGAAGCCATTCACGTGCCCGCTGATGGCCGCCTGCAGGTCAATAACAGTCTGGCCCTGCGCGAGGCCCTGCTCGCGGGTCTGGGCATTGCTCGCACCCCGACCTTCCTGGTTGGCGACGATCTGCGCCAGGGCCGGCTGACGCGTTTGCTTAGTGATTTTCAGAGCGTCGAAGTTTCCGTCTTTGTGGTGTATCCGCAGCGCCGTCACCTGTCACCCAAGGTGCGTGCCTTTGCCGACTTTCTGGCCAGCAGAATCCAGGACCCGCCGTACTGGGATTGAGCAGTCCCGCTCATTTGTAAATATTCACTAACAATCTAATTACAGAAAGCCCGATTATCTTTCCCGCATGACTTTTTAACCTGCTCCCACCGACTCACGAGGAGCATGTCATGCCCACAAACCTCCGCCGACCCGGAGCCCCGCATACCGCGCACCGGGTTTCCGCCTACCCCATTGAACCCCTCTTTCTGCAGCGCTGGTCGCCACGGGCCTTCCTGCCCCGCCCCTTCCCTCTGGCGGTTGTGTATTCCATCCTGGAAGCCGCCCGCTGGGCACCCTCTGCGCACAACCTGCAGCCCTGGCGTTTCGTCTTTTCGCTTCGCGGTGACGACCACTGGCAGCAGCACCTGGATGTGCTGCACCCCGGCAACGCGAGCTGGGCCCAAAATGCCTCGGCGCTGCTGTTCCTTGCCAGCCAGATCGTTCCGCCTGCGCCCGGAAACACACCACCGCAACCCTCGCGCACCCACAGTTTTGACGCCGGTGCCGCCTGGGCACAGCTGGCCTTGCAGGCCACGGCGCTGGGATACCAGGCCCATGCTATGGCAGGAATCGACTTCGACCGCGCCGCAGTCATCCTGCGGCTTCCTGAAAGCTACCGGCTCGAAATCGCCGTGGCCATCGGTGTTCAGGGTGATGCCACCCAGTTGCCCCCCGCGCTACGCGAGCGCGAACACCCCAGCGCGCGGCACCCCCTGGAAGAGCTGATCAGTCGGGGGGTCTTTACGCCATCGCCGGCCACGACTGATGGAGGGATGTAATGG
>JBFHON010000127.1:0-8230 GCA_041593295.1 Oceanococcaceae bacterium
CGCGGTAGCCGGGCTTCGCCGGACCGTGCTGCCGAACTCCGGGGCTGGACAAAGTCCGAGTCGCTGCGCCGATCAGGCAATGCATTCAGTGACTGCAGGATATCCAGCTTACCCCGCAGCGTGGCATCACTGGCCCCCAGGTCGAGCGCCCGGCGATACTGGCTTTCGGCCTGCGCCGTCAGTACGTCACCCAGGTTCTCATGGGCAGCGGCGTAGCGGGGGTGCCGTTCGAGCAGTGTCTGCAGCGTGCTTTGAGCCGCTGCGTACTGGCCCTGACGGGCCTGGATGACGGCCAGGTTATTGGCCGGCTCCGGAAGTTGCGGATACTGCTGGGTCAAGCGGAGGAAGACTTCGCTGGCGTCATCCAGCCGGTTGAGCATGGTCAGGGTCAACCCCTTGATGAACTGTAGCTCGGGGTCGGCAGGCTTGGCAGCCAGCCGGGTTTCCACGGCGCTCAGTGCTGCGGCATAGTTACCGGCGGCGAGTGCCTGCTGCAGTGCAGCCCTGTCGGTCGCCGCGTGCAGCGGCGTCACCGCCAGACCGGAGAGCAGGAAAACCGTGATCAGGTAACACTTGTGCTGCATCAAACTCATTCTGCCTGTTCATGGAACGCGTGGCACTGCCGAACCGGAGCAGGACACCACCTCATGATTTCGCCGGCACAGCCCGGCGGCAGCGCTGACACCCCTGTTTAAGCCCGGAAGCGCGCCATTGCGCCACTGATCAACCAATAAAACCACAGTGTAATCAAGTGCGGGCGCTCTGGTGCGCAGCCCTGCACCGCGCATGCCACCGGGGAATGCGCCTCCTCCGCCCCGGACTTCCGCGGCACATCTCGCCATACGCGCCGGTAGCAGACATAAAAAAAGCTCCAGGCGGAAAACCTGAAGCTTTTTCCCGGGCCGAAGCCCTTTGCATGGTGCCGTCGATGAGACTCGAACTCATACGGCTTTCGCCACTACCCCCTCAAGATAGCGTGTCTACCAATTCCACCACGACGGCATTTCAACTTTCTGGGTACCGATATTACTCCGGCGCGCCGGATGCAGCAGGATCGGCTTCCGGCTGCTCAACTGCAGGAGCTGCAACCTCAGGGGTTTCCAGCGCCGGTGAGACTTGCTCGGCAGTTGTCGCCTTGCGCAACTGCAGGCTGTCGACCACGGACTCCTGACCGGATTGGCCACGTGCCACGATCACGGCCAGCGCGAGGCTGACGATAAAAAACAACGCGGCGAGGATTCCGGTGCTGCGGCTGAGGAAGTTGGCCGAACCCCGTGAACCGAATACGGTCCCCGAAGCGCCACTGCCAAAAGCTGCACCGGCGTCGGCACCTTTTCCGTGCTGCATCAGCACAAGGCCGATGATTCCGATGGCCAGAACCAGTTGAATGGCCACAAGTGCGGTATACATGCTTGAACTCAGATTGAATCAGGTATTTGCGGCAGCCTGAACGATGGCGAGAAAATCATCCGCCTGCAGCGCCGCCCCACCAATCAAACCGCCGTCGATATCTGCTTGCGCAAATAACTCGGCCGCATTGCCGGGTTTGACGCTGCCACCGTACAGGATGCGCAGCGAGCCGGCTATTGTAGCGTCGGATTCCCCTGCAAGGCAACGCAGATGTTGATGCACCTCCTGTGCATCGCCCGCAGCAGCTGTGCGACCGGTCCCGATGGCCCATACCGGCTCATACGCCAGCACCGCATCCGCGAAGGCCGAAATCCCCGCCGCATCAATCACGGCCTGCAACTGCGCACCGACCACATCCAGGCTTTTGCCGGCCTCACGCTCTGCGAGCGTTTCCCCGACACAGAGGATGGGCGTGATCCCCCCGACCTGCGCGGCCATGAATTTCTGCGCAACGGTGGCGTCGTTCTCCGCAAGCAGGCCGCGCCGCTCGCTGTGACCGACGATGGCATACCCACAGCCGGCGTCCTTGAGCATGGGACTGCTCACCTCTCCGGTGTAAGCCCCGTCCTCTACCCAGGGCGCCACATCCTGCGCCCCCAGCTGCAGGCGCGTGGCGGAAATCGCCCCGGAAACCGCACCGAGGTGGCAAAACGGCGGGCAGACCACCACGTCAACGGTTTCCGGCAACGCACCGCGGCTCACGGCCGTGGCCAGCTCAGCAGCCCGCTGCAGGTTGCCGTGCATTTTCCAGTTGCCCGCAACCAGCGGGCGGCGTCCATTCGACATGCTGTCTCCTGTATCTGAGAAAGGTGGGGGCGTGTGTCCGCCGATTTTGCCCTGCTTCGCGCAGCTCAGGGCGCGACCAGCTCCCTGACCGCGTCGCCAACGCTCTGCGCGCACTGCTGCGCCAGCAGGTCGTCATCCGCTTCCGTCATCACCCGGATCAGGGGCTCGGTTCCGGAGGCACGCAGCAACAGCCGGCCGTGCCCATTGAGCCGCCGCTGCGCCGCATCCGCACTTTCCCTGACCCGTGGGTGCGCCAGCAGCTCGCGGGGGTTCTGTCCCTCGACGCGCACATTGATGAGCACCTGCGGCAGCAATGTCAGCCCATCGATCAGGGCGTCCAGCGCACAGTTGGCGTTGCGCATTTCTGCCAGCACCTGCAATGCCGACACCAGCCCATCACCGGTACGGGAACGGTCACGCACCAGGATGTGACCGGAGGGTTCACCGCCGAGCACGGCCCCACTCTGCTGCATGCGCTCGAAGACATAGCGGTCGCCCACATCCGTACGCTCCAGACCGATACCCTGCGACTGCAACGCCAGTTCCAGCCCGTAATTGCTCATTTTCGTGCCGACCACCGGACCATCGAGTTCGCCACGGGCTGCGCGGGCGCGGGCCAGCACATAGAGGATGGCATCCCCGTCGACCAGCTCACCCTGAGCATTGACCAGCAGACACCGGTCGGCATCCCCGTCCAGGGCAATACCGACATCGGCGCCATGCTCACGCACCGCAGCCTGCAACCCCGCCGGCTTGGTCGAGCCGCAATCGTCGTTGATGTTGAGGCCATTGGGCGCATCCCCGACTACTACCAGATCGGCACCAAGCTCCTCGAGGATACGCGGAGCCACGTAATAGGACGCGCCATTGGCACAATCCAGCACGATCTTCAGTCCTTTCAGCGAATCCGCCCTGAAAGTGGACTTGCAGAACTCGATGTAGCGACCGCGGGCATCATCGATGCGCACGGCCTTGCCGAAACCATCCTCGCGGGCACAGGCCAGCTCCTGCTCCAGCAGGCTTTCGATGGCCAGTTCCTGCTCGTCAGCGAGTTTGTAACCGTTTGCACCAAAGATCTTGATGCCGTTGTCGTGAAAGGGGTTGTGCGAGGCGCTGACCACGATCCCGGCCGCCGCCCGGAAAGTCGTCGTCAGCAGCGAGACGGCGGGCGTGGGAATCACGCCGAGCATGTAGCTGCGCGCCCCTGCCGCAGACAGGCCAGCCTCGAGCGCGGCCTCGAGCATGTACCCCGACAACCGGGTGTCCTTGCCGATCACCACCTTGGGGTGCTTGCTCGGCCCCTGCTCTGCAAGCACCGCCCCCAGCGCCCAGCCCAGTCGCAACACGAAATCCGGGGTCATGGGCGCCTGCCCAACCCGGCCGCGCACGCCATCCGTCCCGAACCATTTCCGCCCGCCTGTCATTCGTAATCTTCCTTGTCCGTGCTAAGTGCTGACCAGGTCAAAAGTGCCTGCCGCGTTTCGGCCACGTCATGGACGCGCACAAAGTCCGCACCCTCGCTGGCACACCAGGCCGCCGTCAGCGCAGAGGCCAGCACACGGTCGGCTGGTTGTTCCAGCCCGAGCAAATCGCGAAACATCGACTTGCGGGACACGCCAATCATGATGCGACAACCGGTTGCGTCACGCAGGGCCGCCGTCGCCCGCAGCAATGCCAGGTTATGGGCCAGTGTCTTGCCAAAGCCGATGCCCGGGTCAACGACGACATCCTCCGCCGGCACCCCGGCGCTCACGCAGGCGCGCACCCGCTCACGCAGGAAAGCGGTGACCTCGGCAACCACATCGGTGTACGCCGGCGCCGCCTGCATGTCTGCCGCCGAACCCTGCCGGTGCATCAGCACCACGGGCACCCCCAGGCTCGCCGCTGCGGCCAGCGCCCCCGGCGCCTGCAGGGCATGCACGTCGTTGATCATGCCCGCCCCCGCATCGACGGCAGCGCGCATCACTTCGGGCTTCTGGGTATCAACCGACCATTTGCGACCGTCACGGCGCAAACCGGCAAACACGGGTGTGAGCCGACGCAACTCCTCGTCGACATCGACCACCTCCGCTCCCGGACGCGTGGACTCCGCACCTACATCAACCCAGTCCGCACCGGCATCCCAGATGTCCCGCGCACGCTTCAGCGCCGCGTCGGCATCAAGAAATTGACCACCATCGGAAAACGAGTCAGGCGTGACGTTCAGTACGCCCAGGATTTCAGTCTTGTGCGGCAGCATGCGGCGTCCCCCCCGGCGCTGCCCGCCCGCAAGCGCGCTCAGGCCGCGTCTTGCTGATCCGGCGTCTTGGCTTCTTCCACCATCTTCTGCAGTTCGCCGCTGGCGTGCAGTTCCATGATGATGTCGCAGCCGCCAATCAGCTCACCACTGATATAGATCTGCGGAAAAGTCGGCCAGTTTGCGTACTGCGGAAGCGCCCGGTGAATTTCGGGGTCTTCGAAGATATTGACGTACGCGAACTCACGCCCGTAAGAAGCCAGCGCTTGTGATGCCCGTGCGGAAAAGCCGCACTGCGGGAATTCTGGAGTCCCTTTCATGAAGATGACTACTGAATTCTCATTAATAATTTTGGCGATCCGATCCATTACGTCCATATGACGTTCTCCAATCCGTATTCGCCGGGGAATATCCCGGCAGAAGGCGCGCGATTATACACAGGCAGCCCTTAATCAACAGGAGGGCTATACTTGGGGATTGACCTTTTCTCAAAGCACTCAACGGAGAGACACATGGCCCTCGAACTGCCCCCGCTCCCCTACGCCCGCGATGCCCTGGCACCGCAGATGTCGGAAGAAACCCTGAACTTCCACTACGGCAAGCACCACCAGACCTACGTCGACAAGGCTAACGGCCTGATTGCCGGCACCGAGAATGAAAACAAGAGCCTCGAAGAGCTGGTCAAGACCAGTTCCGGCGGTCTCTTCAACAACGTGGCCCAGATCTGGAACCACACCTTCTTCTGGAACTGCCTGACCCCTGGCGGCAGCCAGCCCAGCGCCGCACTGACGGAAAAGCTCAGCGCCGCCTTCGGCTCGATGGACGCCTTCAAGGAACAGTTCAGCACCAACGCCATCAATACCTTTGGCTCGGGCTGGGGCTGGCTGGTCAAGAAGGCCGACGGCTCGCTGGCCATTACCAGCACCTCCAATGCCGGCTGCCCGCTGACCGACGGCGACACCCCGCTGCTGACCTGCGATGTGTGGGAGCACGCCTATTACATTGATCACCGGAATGCCCGCCCCAAGTACCTGGAAAGCTTCTGGGCGCTTGTGAACTGGGATTTTGTAGAGCAGAATCTGAACGCTTGACCTTCGCTATCAAGCAGCAAGGCCACCTCAGAGGTGGCCTTTTTTATTTGACGTCATGAAAAATATTCGCCACTACCTCGATATCAACGACCTCAGCGCCGCCGAGACCCATGAGGTGCTTCGCCGCGCCGTCGCGCTCAAGGCCAACCCCATCCAGCCAACGCTGATGGCCGGCCGCAGCCTCGCCATGATCTTTGAGAAAAGCTCGACACGGACCCGGGTTTCCTTCGAGTCGGGCATGACCCAGATGGGTGGGCACGCACTGTTCCTGAGCTCCCGCGATACCCAGCTGGGCCGTGGCGAGCCGGTTTCCGACACGGCGAAGGTCCTCTCCCGCATGGTCGATGCGGTCATGATCCGCAATGACTCGCAGGCGGAGCAGGCCGAGTTCGCCGCACACAGCCGTGTGCCGGTCATCAATGGCCTCTCGGAGCTCGCACACCCCTGCCAGATTCTTGCGGACCTGCTCACCTTTCAGGAGCACCGCGGCCCGATTGCCGGCCACAAGGTGGCGTGGATTGGGGATGCCAACAACGTCTGCCTGTCCTGGGCCCACGCCGCCGCCCTGCTGGGCTTCGAGCTGCACGTCGCAAGCCCCGCCGGTTATGGCCTGGCAGACAGCTGGGATGATGCCCCGGCCGTCGTCAGCACCGATGACCCGGCCGCGGCGGCCAGCGGCGCCAGCCTGGTGATGACCGATGTCTGGGCCTCCATGGGCCAGGAAGAGGAATTCAACATCCGCGCCGAGGCCTTTGCCGACTATCAGGTGAATGACGCCCTGATGCAGCAGGCCGGCAGCCAGGCGCTGTTCATGCACTGCCTGCCTGCGCACCGCGGTGAAGAAGTGGCAGCCTCGGTCATCGACGGCCCCCAGAGCGTGGTCTGGGATGAAGCCGAAAACCGTCTGCACGCACAAAAGGCGCTGCTGACCTTCCTGCTCGCGATCGACGTTCCGGGATAACCCCATGCACATTGAAGTCCCCCAGCGTCACGTCGAGGCGAACATCACGGCCGCCCTCCGCGAGGACATTGGCCCCGGCGATGTTTCGGCCGCACTGATACCCGCAGAAACCACCGTCTCAGGCACCGTCGTCGCACGCGAGCAATGCGTGCTCTGTGGCAGTCCGTGGTTTGACGCGGTCTTTCACAAACTCGACCCGCAGGTGCAGATCAACTGGGCCGCGGAAGAAGGCGCCAAGGTCATGCCGCACAGCACGCTGTGCACGATCAGTGGGCCGGCGCGCGCCATCCTCAGCGGCGAACGTGTCGCGCTGAACTTCCTGCAGATGATGAGTGCGGTGGCCACCCGGACCCGCCGCTACGTGGATCGCACCAAAGGCACCCGGGCCAAGATCCTGGACACCCGCAAGACCATACCGGGGCTGCGCGTTGCCCAGAAATACGCCGTGGTCATCGGTGGTGGCCAGCCGCACCGTCTCGGGCTCTTTGACGCCGTGATGATCAAGGAAAACCACATTGCCGCACTGGGCAGCATCGGCGAAGCGGCCCGCCGGGCGCGCGAACAGAACCCCGACCTGCAGCTCATCATCGAAACCGAGAACCTGAACCAGGTGGAAGAAGCCCTCAAGGCCGGCGCCGACGTCATTTTGCTGGACAATTTCGGCACCCACCTGCTGGCCAAGGCCGTCGCGATGGGCACCGAGTTCAAGCGCTACAACAAAGGACACTCGCTGTTTGAAGCCTCGGGCGGCATTTCCCTGGAAAACGTCCGGGAAATCGCCGACACCGGCGTCGACCGGATCTCCGTAGGCGGACTGACCAAGCATGTGCAGGCCGTTGACCTGTCACTGCGTCTGGACGACCCCCGCTAGGATCAGCTGCCGCGCCGGCCCCTCAGCGCAGGGTCGGCAGGCGCACCACACCCGCAGAGATATACGGCTCGAGTACCCGCGGATCGTCAAAGTGCTGCTGCCCGATGAAGGCCGTGGCCTGCCGTCCCCAGTCGCGCATCGCTCCCGGGCTGCGTACGCCGCTGGGCCACAACCAGTAACGCTCCAGCCGTTCCGAACCGTCAATGATGCCCTGCGGCCCGATTGCCGGCGCCAGGGCGGCCCGGGTTTCGGCCCAGGGCTCCAGCGCCAGCCGCGCCGCGGAAGGCGCCGGCGCATCACCCGGCAAGACCGCCCGCAGGTAGTGGGTGCCGGTTTCCAGCACCAGCGTCACCTGCGACCAGGGCACCGGCGCCAGGGGCTGCAAACGCTCCTCCTCCCAGAACCCCGCCCCCGGCTCCAGCGCCGCATGACGCGTGGGAAAAACCAGGTGATAGCAACCGCAGGGGTGAATACTGTCGTAAGCCACCGGCCAGCCGTCCGGGCCAAAGGTCGCCCGCCAGATCACACCATCCAGCGCCCCGGAGTAAAAATCCAGACGCCCCTCGGCAGGCCGTTCGGAAAACCAGATCACCCAGGAGATCTGCGGCAGCACCACGCCGTGCGCGACGGTGTAGTCCAGGCGCCAGCTCAGCTGCGGCTGCGTGGAGTCCACGGTCGGCTCTCCTGCCACCATGACGGGCCGGCCTGGCAGGTCGAAATCACCGCCTGTTCCCACCCGGAACCGGGGCGCAAAGTTGTGTGCCAGCGCCGCCGTCAGTTCGGCACTGAGCACCGGCACACCCAGGGCATCGCGGGGGGCCGCGCGCAGATCGGCCGCGGTTGCTGCCGGCTGCTCCGGCGCCACCTCCGCCACG
>JBFHON010000128.1:0-8222 GCA_041593295.1 Oceanococcaceae bacterium
AACATTGGTGGCGCTGACCTTGCGGCGGCCGAGAAAAGCCCCCAGTAAGGCACCGCCAAAGGACAGGGCCGCATCGACCTTGACCGAGCGGCTCTGGTCGGACTCGCGTTCAACGGCCTGCTGTGCACGCAGCAAGCGGTCTTCCAGCGTGGACAGGCGTTTTTCATACTGGCCCCGGAGGGCGGCGACCTTTGCATCGCGCGTTTCGGTGGCGGCCTGGCGCAGGCGAATGCGGAATTCCGCCTCGCTTTCCCCCGGTTGTGAATACATCTTCAGAGCCGGGCAGTGCCAGATGGTCAGCGCACGTGCCGTACGCAAGT
The DNA here is from genome assembly GCA_041593295.1 of Oceanococcaceae bacterium. Taxonomy (GTDB): domain Bacteria; phylum Pseudomonadota; class Gammaproteobacteria; order Nevskiales; family Oceanococcaceae; genus MS8. The sequence goes on from JBFHON010000128.1 coordinate 321, forward strand.
ACCGGCTCACGTCACGCGGCCAGCGCTTGATGGCCGCCGCGTTGAGGCGCTGCGCAGGGTAGTCCGCGTAGCGGGCTTCGGCGGCGGGTTCACGCGCGAGTTGTTCGCGTTCCAGGGGCAGTTCGGCCGCTTCTTCCCAGTCCCAGGTCAGCTCCTCGTCTTCGATCGGCAGGGCCAGCAGCAGTTTGCAGGCGTGGTCCACCTTGGACTTCACGCTCAGGTAGTGCACATCGGCAGCGGCGATCAAGCGGGGCCGATAGACCAGCTGCTCAGCCGGTGAGGGCAGGCGCGGTGCGGGCACATACAGCGGGCGCAGGCCGGCCGGTGCAGGCGGTGGTGCGGTAGCAGTGCTCGCCGGCGCGGTCTGTACGGTTGCGGGTTTTGCTGCCGGGGGCAGCGCCGGCGGGGTCAGACGCTGAATCTGGCTGCGGGTCAGCGGGCCGGCCAGGTAGGACAGCGCCCAGCGGGTGGCGAAGCAGCCGGGCCGGGCTTCGTGCACGTTGTGCAGCAGGAAGCGGCGTTTGCCCAGGCTGGTCAGCCAGCGTTCCAGCTCACGGATGTCGGCGCCGCTGGTGCGCAGGCCGTCCAGCACCCGGTCGCGGTCCTGTTCGGTCTGCAGCCGGCCAATGAACCAGGTGCCGGCATTCGACAGGGCCTTGTACTCCAGGTCCACCGGGTTCTGGGTGCTCAGCACCAGCCCCAGCCCGAAGGCCCGCGCCTGCTTGAGCAGGGTCAGCAACAGGGCCTTGCTGGGCGGGTTGGCGGTGGGTGGCAGGTACCCGAAGATTTCATCCAGGTACAGCACGGCCCGCAGACTGCCGGTGCCCGGCTGGGTCCGCATCCAGTTGAGGACTTCGGCCAGCAGCAGGGTGACGACCGACATGCGCTCGGCATCGCTGAGGTGGGCGATGCTGATGACGGAAAGGCGGGGTTGCCCGGAGGCGGTATACAGCAGGCTCGGGGCATCCAGCGGGTCGCCGCTGAGCCAGGTGGCGAAACCGGGGGATGCGAGCAGGTTGTTCAGCCGCAGGGCGAGTGCCATGCGGTCTTTGGGCGGGAACACGGTATCCAGCGGCAGGATGCCGAGCTTGTCGATGCCCGGCTGCGGGATCGTGCCGACCAGCGTGGCCAGGTCGAGGTCGCGACCCGCCTGCCATTCACGCACAAACAGGGCCGACAGCAGAATGTGTTCACGGCTGCTCAAGGGGTCGGCTTCGATTCCGAGCAGGGTCAGCAAACCGGTGACGGCCGCCTGCACACGTTGCTGCAGCAATTCCGCGTCGGCCAGCACGGCCGCCGCCGGCGCCCGCAACGAGCCCAGTATCGACAGAGGCCGACCGGCACTGCTGCCTGGCGTGTAAATGGCCATGTCGGCGGCACGCGCAAGGCGGCCGATGCGTTCGGGTTCCTGGTCCCAGGTCTTCAGGCCGTCACGCCAGAGCTGGGCCTGGGAGGCGGCGAAGGCCTGCGGTTCCTGCCCGGCATTGCGGGCCGTGGCCGGGTCGACCCAGGGTTCGAAGTCCGCGGCTTGCAGCTGGGGGAAGTTCAGCAGCAGGTTGCCGAGGTCGCCCTTGGGGTCGATGGCGATGACCGGCACCTGGTCGATAAGGGCCTCTTCCAGCAGGCAGATGCCCAGACCGGTCTTGCCGCTGCCGGTCATGCCGATGATCACCGCATGGGTGGTCAGGTCGCTGGCATCGTAAAGCAGCGGCTCCTCGGCAATGACATCGGTTTCCGGGTCGCATCGGCGCCCCAGATAAAAGGAGCCGAGCTTCTCGTAGTTCTTCATCGTTGCCACCCCTGTACGCCGACCACGTCGGCCTAGGTTACTACTTCAGAACTTTTTCGAGCAGACCCTTGAGCTGGTCGCCGCCCTGCTGTTGCTGCAGGTATTGCATGACCACGGAAACAACCTGCGAGACCATGTTCTTGTCGAGGCCGAGCTTGTCGAAGCCGCCTGCCAGTTGCGTCAACGCACCCAGCGTGCCGGCGGAGCCGCCGAACTTGCCGAGCAGGCCGCCCACCAGACCCATGGCGCCACCAGCTTCCGGGGCCTGATCCATGAGTTCGGAGGCTTCCGGGATGGCAGCCGACAGGGAGCTGAAATCGCCACCGAGTTTGTCCTTGGCCAGTTTCAGGACCATGCCGGCGGCACCCTGCGCCTGGCTTTCGTCGATGTTCAGTTGGCTGGTCAGCATGGAGATAAGGCTCATCAGGGTTTTACTCGGTGAGGGAATAAGGCACGAGTTTTGCAGGCGCAAAGTCAAAAAAATGCAAAGCGTGTCCGGGGCGTTTTCACATGCGTTTTGTGGCGCTTCCCCGTATTCTTTGGGCAGCGAGTGACGGAGTCCTGACGCCGCGTGTGCGTCCGACCCGCAACCTGCCGTGCACGCCGTCCTTTGCTATCGCTTTTCTGGAGCCCGAGTTGAACGAAGTTATTGATGCGGGATGGTTCTCGCTGTTCCCGCCGTTGCTGGCCATTGCCGTCGCGCTGATCTTCCGGTCCGTGATACCGGCGCTGTTCCTGGGTATCTGGATGGGGGCCTGGGGGATCGTCGGCCTGGACCTGGCCGGACTGGGGCAGGCCTTGCTGGAAACACTCAGCGTCCACGTGCGGGGTGCACTGGCGGATGCCGACCACGCAGCCGTCATCCTGTTTACCTTCATGATTGGCGGCCTGGTCGGGATCATTACCCGCAGCGGTGGCATGCAGGGCATTGTCGACATCCTGATTCGCAAGGCCCGCTCGCGGCGCGATGGGCAGGTGACCACGGTATTCATGGGGCTGGCCGTCTTCATTGATGACTATGCCAACTCCCTGATTGTGGGGCAGACCATGCGCGGGGTGACCGATCGGCTGAAGATCTCCCGTGAAAAGCTGGCCTACATCGTGGACTCGATGGCGGCACCGGTTTCGGGTGTGGCGCTGGTGACCACCTGGATTGGCTACCAGGTCGGCTTGATCGGTGATGCCGTGTCGGCGATCGATGGCCTGGATACCGCACCCTATCTGGTATTCCTGCACTCGCTGGCCTACAGCTTCTACCCCTGGCTGGCGATGTTCCTGGTCATGCTGGTGGCCTGGACCGGACGGGATATCGGCCCGATGGTTGCCGCCGAGCGCCGCGCGATCCGGCAGCATGCCGAGGACGAGCCCGTGGCCCCCACCAACACCGCCGAGCCCCAGATTGCAGCGGCAGTCGTGCCGCTGGTCGTACTGGTCGTCGGCGTGATTGTTGGTCTGGTGGCCACCGGCGAGGGTGACACGGTGCGGGAGATCATCGGCAGCGCCAGTACCTACAAGGCCTTGATGTGGGCGTCCATGGTTGCGGTGCTGGTCGCGATTGCCATTCCCCTGGTGCAGGCCCGGCAGACCCTGACCGAACTGATGGACGGCTGGACCGAAGGCGTGCAGTCGATGCTGCCGACCATGACCATTCTGGTGCTGGCCTGGGCCTTGTCGGGTACCACGGAGCAGCTGGGGACGGCGGCCTTCCTGGTGTCGATTCTGGGCGACTCGCTGGCGCCGCAGTGGATACCGACCGTGGTCTTCGGGTTGGCCGCAGCGACGGCTTTTGCTACCGGTACCAGCTGGGGAACGATGGGGATCCTGGTCCCGCTGGTCGTGCCGCTGGCTTATCACCTGGCCCCGGAAAGCCCGCACATCTTCAGCAGCAGCATTGCCGCGGTACTGGCCGGGGCGATCTGGGGTGATCACTGTTCGCCGATTTCCGACACCACCATTCTGTCGTCCATGGCCAGTGGCTGTGACCACATGGCGCACGTACGCACCCAGTTGCCCTACGCGCTGCTGGCGGGTGGTGCGGCCGTGCTCTTTGGTGTGTTGCCCAGCGGCTTTGGCTGGCCCTGGTGGCTGTGCCTGGGGCTGGGGATCTTGGTGCTGGTTGTCGTCATGCGGGTCTGGGGCGTGCGCGTCGAGGCTGAGAAAGTGGGCATCTGATGTCCGGCCTGGCCGGCATGGCGCTGCTGAGCGTTGTCGCCGGCCTGTCGGCGGCCCTGTCAGCGGTCGCCGGCATCGGTGGCGGAACCATTCTGATCGGGGCGATGTACGCCATGGGCTTGCCGCCACTGGTTGCGCTGGCCCTGCATGCCGGGGTGCAGACGGTTTCCAACGCCAGCCGGACGCTGGCTTACCGGCAGCATGTGGACTGGCGCCACGGGGCCTTGTGCATTGCCGTGGCGGCGCCGCTACCGTTTATCGTGACCCCGTGGCTGGTCGGGCTGGACGCCGACCTGTTGCGCCGGCTGCTGGGCGCGTTCGTGCTGGCCAACCTGTTGCCCAAGCCGCCCCATGTGGAAGCCATCGGCCTGCGGGCACGGATGGTGGTTGCCGGTGTGCTGAAAGGGGCGCTGGGGCCGATTGTCGGTGCCAGCGGGTTGCTGCTGGCGCCGTTTTTCTTCTCCCGCCACTGGAGCAAGGAGCAGACGGTGGCAACCCTGGCCTTTGTTCAGGCGGTAGGGCATGTGGTCAAGATCGCGGCCTATCTGGCTGCCGGTGTCAGTCTGGGAAGCTGGGCAGTCTGGTGGGCGCCATTGGCATTGGCCGTGATCCTCGGGACGGCACTGGGGCGGCGCATCATGGGGCGCATTTCGCAGCTAACCTTCGAGCGCGTGTTCAAGCTGGTGCTCGCCGTGCTGGGGCTGCGCCTGGTGCTCAGCGGCCTGGTCTGAGCAGACGCTCCACGCTGCCGCGCCGGCCACCGCATAATTCGCCGCTATGACGCACGAACATCACGACCTGGCCACCGTCAGCGGCTGGCTGCAGACCCACATGCCCACCTTTGCAAGCAACATGGAACTGTGCGCCGTCGGACCCGGCACAGCCTGTGTCCGGCTGGGCTATGCAGAAAGCCAGCTGCGGCCGGGAGGCACGCTCAGTGGCCCGACCATGATGGGCCTGGCCGATGCCGCCATGTATGCAGCGATCCTCGCGCAGGTTGGGCCTGAACTGCTGGCCGTGACCACGGACTTCACCATTCACTTCCTGAACAAACCCGCCCCCCGCGAGCTGCAGGCCGACGCCCGGATCATCAAACTGGGTTCGACACTGATCGTGCTGACGGTGGAACTGACCAGCGGTGACACTCTCGTTGCACATGCGACCGGTACCTACTCACGCCCCCCGGCCGCACGACGGAGCGCGCCATGACCTGGTTGCTGGATGCCGGCAATACCCGGGTCAAGATCACGCAGCTTGCCGATGATGGCGCGATGTCCACGCCACAGGTTTACGACTACGCCGAGATTGGCGAATGGGCCGCCGGCGTTCACAGTGCTGGGCGCCTGCTGGTCGCCTGCGTCGCCGGCAACAGCCACCGCGCGCAGCTTCAGGAACAGCTGCCGCCGCAGTCGGAGTGGGTGCAGACCCCTGCTGCCGGACTGGGTATTCGCTGTGCCTACCGTGATCACCGCAAATGGGGCGTGGACCGCTGGCTGGCACTGGCCGCCGTGCATGCCAGCGCCCGAACGGGCGAGGGCAGCGCCGTGGTCGATATGGGCACCGCCACCACATTCGATATCTGTGATGCCAGTGGCCAGCATCTGGGCGGCTGGATTGCTCCCGGCCCGCAGGCCCTGTTGCAGGCACTGGGCAACGGACGCACCGCGCTGCCGCAAGCCGCATCCGAGCTACCGGACCGGCTCGGCCTGGCAATCGACACCGAAGAAGCCCTGCTGCACGGTGCCTTGCACTGCGCCGTAGGCAGTATTCGCGCAGCAGCGGACACCGCGCGCGAGCATGGTGTGCCGACGCTGATCCTCGCCGGTGGTGGCGCAGCGCTGATGCAGCCCTATATACAAGGCCTTAGCGTCAGCATCGCCAGCGAGCTGGTAACCCAGGGCCTGGCGCTGTACGCACAGGTGGTGGAGAAGCCCGCGCAATCCGCGTAAACTTGCGCCCCTTGCACAGACCGTGCCGGCTTAGCACAGCTGGTAGTGCACCTGATTTGTAATCAGGGGGTCGGGGGTTCGAATCCCTCAGCCGGCACCATTCTGTTCAATGGCTTACGGGCCAAGAGGGGTTCGACCCCACCTGTATTTCTAAAACCGTTTCTAATATTCACTGTTAGCGAACCGGTTGAACGCGTTCAGGCTTGCGCTGATAAATGCGCGCCATCGCTTCCGGGTTGGCATGGCCCAGCAAGCGTTTATCGGTTGCATCACCACGTGATTTGGCCCGGATAGCACGGAACGTGAATCGCTCCGCGACCTCCCCGGATTCCAGGGCCCTGCGCATCACGGTCTGCCAGGCCTTCTTGAAAGCGTTCGATGTGATGGGACGCCCGTTCTTATGAATGACCCAGTGCAGCGAGGCCGTGCCACCGGCATTCCGCATGGCGCGGTTTACAGCGCGGGTGAGGGCTGGTGTCCAGCAAACAATCAGACGTTTGCCCGTTTTTGATTGCTGGAAAAATATCCCCTCTGGCGTCAGCTGCCCGCGGGTGAGTTTGAGTATGTCGCCCTGGCGCTGGCCGGTGAGGTATGCCAACGCCATAGCATCCCGAATGTGTTTCGGTGCCATGCGATACAGCGCGAAAAATTCCGTATCTGATACGTCGCGGGAGTCAGGCTTTTCCTTGTTTCTCTCCACACCCCGGCACGGGTTGCTTGTGGCGAGGCCCCAGCGGATGGCCTTGGTAAATACGGCGGAGAGCAACGCGACTTCCCGGTTTGCCGCGATTTTGGCTCCGCGCTTGTCCAGGTAGCCGGCAACATGCGGGGGGCGAATATCGTCCGGATGCATATGCCCGAATGCGGCACGGAGCATACCCAGTTGGCGCAGGTACTCCTGCTGAGTTTTGGCCGCTTTTCCGGGGAGCACGTCGGATTCGTATCGTGAAAAGATCCGCTCCATTGGTGCGCAAGGTGGAGCCGCGAGAATGTCCGACAGAGCGCGGTACATGGCCGGAAGGTTGTCCGCCAGCCGAATCCAGCGGTTTTCCGGTGACACGTAGTAGTAAACCTTCCCCTTCATGTACACCCGTGGGGGGAGGTTGGATGGGTTCTTCCGTGGGCGCGCCATTACCGCACGCCGGAGAAGTCAGGTTCACGGCGGGGGTAGCCCACCAGGCAGGAATCAATCGCGTGCCAGGTCGTGCGTGGCCGGCCAGCGCGATCCACGCGGAAGCCGATTCCGTTCTCCTGGAGCCAGCGACGCTGATCCGCCGACCGCTCGTAGCCCGTTAACGCGCTGAGGTCCTTGTCTGTCAGTAGCGGGTGCAAATACATAACGCCTCACAATCGAAGGGGTGATAAAAACCCCGTGTGAGGTGAATGGTGTGCTCATCAGGGGGTGTTGTCAACCCCCTAATGGTTGGTTGCTTGAGCTTCTCGGCCTACTTCTCTGCGTCGCCGATCATGGAAGCATCCTTGCGTGATGCCTCCCCCTTAACGACCTTCCAGAAGTTGCCCAGCTGATCCGTCAGCTTTAACCCGATGGACTTTTTTGCCAGAGGGCCGCGTTCCTCGAAACACTCGCGAACGGTAATACCGAGAATGTCCTCGTACTTTCGCAGGGTGCGACGTTCATGCGCCAGAGTCAGAACCCGCCAGCCGTACGCGTCGCCAAGCATCAGCATGCCCACGGCCTTTTCGAGATCGGCAAATTGCCCGCGAAAGTTCGCGGCTGCGCTATCAACTATGCGGAGCTTTTCTTCGTTGGTCACGGAAATGCTTAAGTGAACAGTGGGGGGTAATCATACGCCCCTAATCATGGGTTTTGATATACCCCGCGCCAATCATCGATTAGGCTTTGCCAAAACTCGGGGCGGGGGAGCCATGAGAGCCTGGGAAGTCGCCAAAGGTATTTTGATTGCAGCCGGAATCCTGACGGCGGTGGGCTGGCTGATGTCGGCAGCAATGTGTGCCGGCGGGGCTGCTGTA
>JBFHON010000129.1:0-8123 GCA_041593295.1 Oceanococcaceae bacterium
CAGGGCACCTTTGACCAGCGGCAGATCCGCTATGGCTTTCCCATCGGGTCCAACAATTTTATAAGCGTCGCTCATCAGCAGGGTGCTCCTGTATCGAGTTAATTATGTTCGTCGGCGAAGACGGGCTGCCGCCCTATGCGGGGGGGTAATGCGAGGGATATCCCGTGCGGGCAATACCCGTGTCAACAGCCGCGCGTGCTATCGCCGCTGGGACAACGTCAATCAGACGCGGGTCCAGTGGCGTTGGCAAAATGTAATCCCGGCCGAAGCTCCATTCACTTCGTCCATAGGCTTCCAGTACGGATGATGGTACGGGTTCGTGCGCAAGCTTGCGCAGTGCCTCCACGGCAGCGATGTGCATGGCCGTGTTGATGCCCCGGGCGCGAACGTCGAGCGCACCACGGAAAATGAAGGGAAAACCGAGGACATTGTTGACCTGGTTGGGGAAGTCGCTGCGTCCCGTCGCCATGATGATGTCGCTGCGGGCTTCCAGCGCCAGGTCCGGCATGATTTCCGGAACCGGGTTGGAGAGCGCGAAGACCACCGGGTTCGGGGCCATGCTCTTGACCATTTCCGGTGTGACCAGGCCCGGGCCGGAAACGCCAATGAAGACATCGGCCCCGTCCATGGCTTCGGTCAGCGTCCGTGGGCCGCCGTCCTGCGCAAATTGCGCCTTGAAATCGACCATTTCGCCGCGGTCTTTCTGGATCACGCCCTGGCGGTCGATGACGTAGATGTTCTCCTTGCGGGCGCCGAGTTCCAGGCACAGCTTGAGGCTGGCGATGCCAGCAGCTCCAGCGCCCAGACAGACGATACGGCAGTCCTCGATCGACTTGCCCTGCAACTCCAGCGCATTCAGAAGCCCCGCAACAACAATGATTGCGGTGCCGTGCTGGTCGTCATGAAAAACCGGAATGTCCAGCTTTTCCTGCAGTGCGCGCTCGATCTCGAAGCAATGCGGGGCCGCGATGTCTTCGAGGTTGATCCCCCCGAAGGTGAGGCCAATGCGCGCGACCGTATCAATGAAATCCTGCGGCTCCGAGGCGTCGACTTCGATGTCGAAGACGTCCACGTCGCCAAATTTCTTGAACAGCACGGCCTTGCCTTCCATGACCGGCTTGGAGGCCAGCGGTCCGGCATTGCCCAGGCCGAGCACGGCCGTGCCGTTGGAGATCACGGCGACCAGATTGCCCTTCGAGGTATATCGGTACACATCATCGGGTGTGGCCATGATGGCCTTGACCGGTTCAGCAACCCCCGGGGAGTACGCCAGAGACAACTCGGCGGGGGTGGTGAACGGTTTGGTAACGGCAATCGCAAGCTTCCCGGGCTGCGGCTTTTCGTGGTAATCCAGTGCAGCTTGAACCCGATCGCTCATAATTGTCCGTTTGGTGCCCGATGAATGGTGCCGATTGATTTCCGTTCGAGAAGGGGTTTAGCCCTTGCCGTAGCGTTCCTTGAAGCGGTTTACGCGACCACCTGCATCCAGAACTTTCTGCTTGCCGGTGTAGAAGGGGTGGCATTCCGAGCAAACTTCGATTTGCAGCGGCTCACACAGGGTGGAACCGGTTTCGAAAGTATTGCCGCAGCTGCAGGTGACTTTGACCTGCTCGTATTGAGGATGAATGTCGGCTTTCATGGCCGGCGCGCCTCTGAATAATGAAACAAAGAACCGCGCATTCTAAAGTGACAATGGCCGTTGCGCAAAGAGGAGGTGGGCGTGTCTCGCAAAATCAAGCGTTTCACGCCATTGCTGTCGTCAAACCTGCGCAAAACAGGTGAGCAAACGGTTCAGGTGGCGTCGCCCCTGGGCGGTTGGCCGCAGCCGCTCGGATGTTTGCGTCAGCAGCCCCAGGCCGGTTGCTTCGGCAATGCCGGAAGCGATGCGCTCCAGTTCCAGCCCGGTACGCTGCCGGAACTGTGACGGGCTGAAGCCCTCGTGCAGGCGCAGGGTATTGAGCAGAAATTCGGCGATTCGGTCATCTGCGCTCAGGGTCTGGTCGCGGGTCAGGCTGTCGGCACTCCCGGCGGTTGCCAGGTAGCGCCCGGGTGCCCGTTGCCGGACCTGGCGACGCACAGCGCCGTCGATGGTGGTTGTTTTGGCATGGGCTCCGGCCCCCAGGCCGATGAAGTCGCCATAGCGCCAGTAGTTGAGGTTGTGCTGAGCCCGCCTGTGCGGTTGCGCCCAGGCGGAGATCTCGTAATTGCGAAAGCCATGTTCGCGCAGCAGACGGCTGCCGGTGCGGTCGATCGCGTGCAGGGTGTCCTCGTCGGGAAGTTGCGGCGGGTGGCGTGCAAACTCCGTCTGCGGTTCCAGCGTGAGCTCATACCAGGACAGGTGTTCTGGAGCGAATTCCAGTGCCTGCTCGATATCCTGCTGCGCGCCGGCGGCGGTCTGGCCTGGCAGCCCGTGCATCAGGTCGATGTTCAGATTGTCGAACCCGGCCTTGCGCGCAGCGGCGATGGCTGTACGGGCACGAGTGCCGTCATGAATCCGGCCCAGTTTGGCCAGCATGTCGTCGTCGAAGCTCTGCACCCCCAGCGATAGCCGGTTCACGCCGGCCTGCCGGAAGCCGCGAAAATGCGTTTCATCCACGGTGCCGGGGTTCGCTTCCAGGGTGATCTCGATGGCCGGATCGAAGCCAAAGAGACCTTCCAGTGCGGCCAGCAGGCGCTGAACCTGCTCCGGTGGGCACAGGCTGGGTGTGCCGCCGCCAAAAAAGATGCTGCGCAGGGGGCGAATGGTCGTGCTGGCTGCGGCGAGGGACGCGTCCGCGATCAGGGCATCGGTGTAGGCGACGTAATTGCTGTCGTCACGCAGCGGGTGCGAGTTGAAGTCGCAATAGGGGCATTTGCGGACGCACCACGGGTAGTGGACGTATGCCGTGAGCGGAGGGAGTGTCAACGCTGGCGCAGCGCAGCGATCAGCAAGGACACGGCGCGACCCCGGTGGCTGACCGCGCGCTTTTCATCCGGCGTGAGTTCGGCCGATGCCTTGCCGCTTTCCGGGTCCAGGAACAGCGGGTCGTAGCCGAAACCCTGCTCGCCGCGAGGTGTTTCCAGGATCTGCCCGCGCCACTCGCCATCAACGATCACAGGGTGGCGGTCGTCGGCAGACTGCACCAGCGCAAGCACGCAATGAAAGGCGGCGTCACGCCGGGAAACGCCGGCAAGTGCTGCCAGAAGCTTGTTGTTGTTGTCGGCGTCACTGGCGTGCTCGCCGGCGTAGCGCGCGGACCAGACGCCGGGCTGGCCGCCGAGGGCATCGACGGCCAGCCCGGAGTCGTCGGCCAGCGCGGGGAGGCCGGAGATGGCGCTGGCATGGCGCGCCTTGATCAGGGCGTTTTCGACAAAGGTGCTGCCGGTTTCCTCGGCTTGCTCCTCGCTGAACTCCGACAGCAGTCGCAGGTTCCAGCCCAGCGGTGCGAGTGCGTGGGCCAGTTCGCGCAATTTCCCGGCGTTGGCCGATGCGAGTACGACATCCTTCATCGGAACCGGTCCTAGCGCGTGCTTTCCAGCGCCTGCTGCTGGATGGCGTGGATTTCGCGGATGCCCTTTTCCGCCAGCACCAGCATGGAGTCGAGCTCGGAGCGCAAGAAGGGGTGCCCTTCGGCGGTGCCCTGTATCTCGATGAAGCCGCCGGCTTCATTCATCACCACGTTGCAGTCGGTCTCCGCCGTGGAATCCTCGTCATAGTCCAGGTCCAGCACCGGGCGTCCGCCGACAATGCCGACCGAAATGGCCGCGACCTGACCAAACAGCGGGTGCCGCTTGAGCTTGTTCTTTCTGGCCACCCCATCCAGGGCCATGGCCAGCGCGACGTAACCGCCAGTGATGGCAGCCGTCCGGGTGCCGCCATCGGCCTGGATGACATCGCAGTCCACCGTGATGGACACCTCACCCAGCGCTTCCAGGTTGACCGCTGCGCGCAGCGAACGGCCAATCAGCCGCTGGATTTCCAGCGTGCGGCCGCCTTGCTTGCCGCGCGCGGCCTCACGACCCATGCGTTCTCCGGTGGAGCGGGGCAGCATGCCGTACTCGGCTGTCACCCAGCCCTTGCCCGTGTTGCGCAGCCAGGGTGGTACGCGGGTTTCCACGCTGGCCGTGCACAGCACGTGCGTGTGGCCGCAGCGAATCAGAGCCGACCCTTCTGCATGACGGGATACGCCGGGCTCGATGGTGATCGGACGCAGGGTATCGTCGTTGCGGTCGAAGGAGCGGGACATGTGCGGGCCTCATTTGATGGGGCGCGGAGTATACCGGTGCCGGCAAAGGTATCCTAGGCGCACCATGGGGAAAACAAGGCAGAAAGGGACGATGACAATTCGATCTATGACCGGCTTCGCCCGGGTGCGGGCCGACATCGATTTGGGCGAATTGTTGCTGGAAATCAAGAGCGTCAATCACCGTTATCTGGAAATCTTTCTGCGTCAGCCGGAGGAGCTGCGCGGCACCGAAATCGCCGTGCGCCAGGCCATCAACAGCGCTCTGGGTCGCGGCAAGGTGGATGTGGTCATGCGTCTGACCGGTTCTGCCGCAGGCAGTTCGCCATTGAATTTTGACGACACCGCCCTGCATCGACTGGCAATGGCTGTGGAGTACATGAGTGAACGCGTACCGCAGCTGGGCAAGGTGGACCCCCTGTCGCTGCTCCGCTGGCCGGGCGTGATCGAGGACACCCGGGTAGATGATGACAAGGTCACCACCCAGGTGATCAGCGCGGTTCGAACCGCGCTCGAGCAATTGCAGCAATGTCGCGCCGATGAAGGCCGGCGTCTGGCCGAAGTGCTGGAAGACCGCATGCAGAAAATGGAGGTCTGCATCGAGCAGATTCGTGGTCGCTTGCCCGAGCAGAACCGCCGCTGGCGTGAAAAGCTTCTGGAGCGGCTCAACGAAATGGCCGACATGGAGCCGGAGCGGCGTGACCAGGCCCTGGTGCAATTCGCCCAGCGTGCCGATGTCGATGAAGAACTGGAACGACTGGCCAGCCACGTTGCCGAAGTGCGTGCGGCGATGGAAGCCGGCAAACCCATCGGCCGCAAGCTGGACTTCTACATGCAGGAATTCAACCGGGAGGCGAACACCCTCGGCTCCAAGGCTATGGATGCCGAAATCACGCGTCTGGCAGTTGAGCTCAAGGTGTTGATCGAGCAGATGCGCGAGCAGGTGCAGAACATCGAGTAATGAACCAGCAGCGTTGCGTCGAAACCAGCGTGTGGTTCCGGCCATCGCCGCACTAAACGCCGGTGTTTGCAGGCAATACTCGGGGGCGATTGCTCCTTGACCTGGATCATTGCGGCCGCGTGTGAGGGGCGTAAGATCGGGGAGGAATCCATTGTCGCTAGCGGTTAGTCATGCACGACGACAGAGGTCCGGTTTCACCGGTATGGCGCTTTGCCTTGATTGTGGCGGCCGTTTTCTTCGTACAGGCTTGTGAAGACGGTCGTGATGGCGAAGACGGCCTTCCCGGGCCTGCTCTTCCCGGGGTGACAATTCAGGCGACAGAACTGCAGGTGGAAATCCTGGATGTCCGCATTGACGGGGCGCCGGTCGTGGAGTTTCAGGTCGCCAATGAGAGCGGCGTGCCCTACGTGGGGTTGTCTGCCGGGAGTGTGCGCTTTGCACTGGCCAAGCTCGTGCCGGGGACGGGTGGCGACCCGGACCGCTGGCAGAGTTACATCAACCGGATCGAGCGGGCCGGGAGTGTGGGGCCGGGCACTGCCGACGCCATTCAGGCGACGGCCGAGCGCGACGGGCAGTTCGAGGATTTTCGCACCGGGCGCTATCGCTACCACTTTGCCACCGATGTGACCCAGGTCACGACGCCGCTGGCCGTGAGTTTTGAACCCACACTGACTCACAGGCTGGCCATACAGATCAGCGGCGGGACGCTGCCGGCGAGCAATCCCGTCTACACCTGGCGGCCGGCGGACGGGGCCGTCGCGGGCATTGCGCAGCGCGATATCGTCGTCACCGAAACCTGCAACGCCTGTCACGGGCGTTTGGCTTTTCATGGGGGAGGCCGTACCGAGGTGGCGTATTGCGTGACCTGCCACAACCCGGGCAGCACCGATGCAAACAGTGGCAACAGTGTGGATTTCACCGAGATGGTTCACAAGATCCATCGTGGGCAGAACCTGCCGAGCGTGATGGCGGGTGGTCAGTACGAGCTATATGGCTTTAGGGATCAGCGTCACGACTATTCGCAGGTGCTCCTGCCGCAGGATATTCGCAACTGTGTGGTGTGCCATGCCGAGGGTCTGGCGGAAGCGCCGCAGGCCCGGAACTGGCAGTCGCGCCCCAGTGCACAGGCTTGCGGTGCCTGCCATGACGATGTGGATTTTGCCACGGGCCTGAACCACGGCCCGACCAACCTGGTTGCCGACAATGGGGAGTGCACGGTGTGTCACTCGCCCGGCGGGCTGGTTGGCGGGGTCGATGAGTCGCACCGCATTCTGGCCAGGGAGGCGGGTCGTCGTTACCAGTTCAACATTCTGCAGGTGGCCGATACCGCCCCAGGGCAGGCTCCTGAATTACGGTTTTCGGTGACCGATCCGGAGCAGGATGACGCCGCCTATGATCTGCTGGCGGATCCGGTATGGACCCAGACTGCCAACGGTGCCAGTCGCCTGTTCATCGGCTTTGGCTGGAGCACGCAAGAGTTCAGCAACGCCGGCAGTGGCCGGCCCGTGGGACAGCCGGTTACGGTGAATGCACTGACGGAAGCCGAGCCCGATGGTGATGGCAGCTATCGTGTTCGCTCGACTCTGGCGATTCCGGATGATGTTGCTGGCAGTGCGATCGTGTCGATCGAGGGGCACCCCGCAGCGGACTTCGACGGGGACGGGCAGTTTACGGATCGGTTGCCGGTGACGGGAGCCACCCTGGCCTTTCCGGTGACCGATTCCACCGCAGCGAACCGGCGGCAGGTCGTTGAACTCCCGCGTTGCAACGCCTGCCACGGCCAGATCAGTCTGCACGGGAGCAACCGAACCGATGAGTTGACGCAATGTGCGCTGTGCCATAACCCGGATGCGACCGATATCCGCCGCCGTCCGGGCGAGGCGGCCAGCGCACTGGACGGACTGCGGGAGCAGAGCATTGACTTCAAGTACATGATTCACGCGATTCATGCGGGTTCCCAGCGTGAGTCCGGCTTCGTCGTCTATGGCTTTGGCGGCAGGGCGCATGATTATGGAGAGGTGGTTTATCCGCGCAATCTGGCGAACTGTGAAAGTTGTCATGTGCCCGGCAGTTTCGGGTTGCCACTTGCCGATCCGGTGCTGGCAACCACCATTGATAGTGGCAGCAACCCCGCCGACCCCGGTGATGACATGAACATCACGCCGGCGGCCGCGGTGTGCAGCAGTTGTCACGACAACCGGCTGGCAAGGGAGCACATGGCTCAGAACGGAGCCTCCTTTGCGACGCCGCAAAGTCTGATCGACAACGGCAGCCTGATCGAGACCTGCGCGGTATGCCATGGTCCGGGGCGGCAGGCGGACGTGTCCGCCGTACACCCGGCGCAATGAACCGGGTGCGGGTCACTGCGGCGCTGCTGCTGGGTCTGGGCCTGATGTCGGCTGCGGCTGTTGCCGCCTCGAAGGACGGCTCGCCGGCTGCAGCCCCCGAAGCAGCCTATGCCGGGGGCGGTGCAGACACCTGCCTCAAGTGTCACGACGAGACCAGCGAGTTTCCCGTGATGGCCATTTTCCAGAGCCGCCACGGGCAGGCTTCGGATGCGCGCACGCCGGTACATGGCCTGCAGTGCGAGGCCTGTCACGGGCCCTCGGCTGCGCATGCCGGTCGGGTGCGGCCCGGGGGTGAGCGTCCTGCGGTACCCAACTTTGCCCGCAGTGCCAGTGCGCCGGTTGCCGATCAGAATCAGGCCTGTCTGGGCTGTCACCGCGAGCGCGGGGCATCACACTGGGACCTGAGTGCTCACGCTGACGCGGATCTGTCCTGCGCCAGCTGCCATCGTCTGCATGTCACGACCGACCCTGTCCTGGACCGCCGGGGCGAACTGGCGGTCTGCGGAAGTTGCCACCGGCGGCAGCAGACGCAGAGCCTGCTGCCTTCTGCTCCCCGTCTGCACAGCGGGGCGATGCGTTGTGGCGATTGTC